>NZ_JADBSZ010000241.1:0-9154 GCF_020246425.1 Microcystis sp. M079S1 | reverse complement strand
AGCTCCTAATGAAAAGATAGCTGCGATAGATTTAGGCATAGATAATTTGATGGCTGTAACTTCAAATCAACCGGACTTTATCCCTTTGTTGATTAATGGCAGACCGTTAAAAAGCCTGAATCAATTTTATAACCAACGTCGGGCTAAGTTACAATCTCTGTTAAAAGGCAATCGTCAAAGTTCCCAGAGGATTCGCCGTTTAACTCGTTGCCGTAATCAGAAGATAGATAATTATCTTCACCGAGCTAGTCGTTATTTAGTCAATCTCTTAGTTGACCAAGAGATAACAACTTTAGTAATTGGGAAAAATGACGGTTGGAAACAAGAAGTAAACTTAGGAAAAGTCAACAATCAAAAATTTGTGACCATCCCTCATGCTCGATTAATTGAGATGATTAGTTATAAATGTCAATTAGAAGGAATCTCTGTGATTCTTCAAGAAGAATCCTATACCTCAGCTTCTAATTTTTTGAATGACGATCCTCTCCCCGTTTATGGACAGATAACTGAAAAGCCAGTGTTTTCAGGAAAAAGAATTTCGCGAGGGTTATATCGTACAGATAAGGGGATTTTGGTTCAATCTGATGTCATAGGTTCCTACAATATTTTACGAAAAGCATTCCCAAATGCGTTTAACCGCTATGGGATAGAGAGGTGCGTAGTTCACCCAAGGAGAATCAATCTCTCGAAGTAAAAGTGAAAGGAATTTCTGAAATGGATTTCAGTCTGTCTATATTTGACTATACTTTTACTAACTATGACTGCGGGTAACATCGAAGAACAGAAAAAATATGCTCGCGGTCCGATGAAATTGGGTCCCAATGTTTACATCCCCCGCAAACAGAATTCTAGGGATAGAGACATTTTAGACTCGATCGCCCGGCCTTTTTTTGAACGTCACCGTCCCACTGCCACTTTTTATGAACAAGCGGCCGAAATGCTGCCCGCAGACACCAGAGATCAATTAGTGCGTCAACTGTGGCAACTTACCCCAGAAACTATCCGCGTCAAGGGTTTTGCACTTGCTTTAGAGGGTGTTCCTTTGAGTACGCGATCGGCTCCTGAGTTAGAAAAAAGAGCAAGAATTTGGTTAAATACGCCTTCAGAAGCCGTCTTTAGGCGTTTAGTCAAAGAATATCCCACAAATTACTTTGATGGGGCAAAAAGCACCGCATTATGGGCAACAGAAGCGATTTGTCAGCAGCTATCTCACCCTAATTGCGATCGCTTGCGACCAGTTTTTGCCGAAAGAAATCGTCGGGTTATCTCCAGCGTTAACATTGAACTGGTACAAGCGCCGGGATCCCACTGTTTGACCAAAGGACGCTTGCAACCCCTCCCCGGTTACAGCGATTTTCAATACCAACAAACGGCGAAATATTATCTCCTCGCAGCCTTACAGACGGGACAATTACCGCAAATTGTCAGCCATTTTGCCGTGGATAGTTTTCTGATTAATCAAGGAAAATATCCCCATTGTGACCCCCGGGGTTTTGATCTACAACGTCTCTACAATCTCATCAGTCAAGCTTTGGATTATGACCCCGGCACTGTTTATGGCATCGTCCCTCGTTACGGCACAAATATTCTAGCCGGTGATAATATTTGGTGGCATAATCGAGTTTTTGACCAAGCAAATTTACCCACAACTTTAAATTAGACCTGATCATTTAGAAATGTCCACTTCTCCCAAAGCTTCTAGATAAGTAATCGCCGCTTCTAAAGGAGAATCGTAGCTATATGAAAACTCCTCAAACCAGCGTCCTTCCTCCGATTTGGCATCTAATTTATCTAACCATTGCTTTGCCTTTCTAGTTAAAGCTTCTCGCTTGCGCTGCTGTTTTAATGCCGCTGCTTTTTCTTTTTCCGCTGCCTCCTGTTGTTGCCTTTCTTGGTTTTCTAAAGCTAAAGCTTTTAAAAGCGCATCGGTAGCAGAATCGCCAGCATAATTAACCTTAAATTCGTCTGGGTAACGATCTTTTTCTTGGCGAGAAGAAGGGGACGGCATCGGTTTTTCCTGATCCCGTTTCTGGTATTCTGCCTTCATTTGTGCCAGTAAATCTTCTATTTCTCCCATAATGATCAAGTTAGAAAGTAAAAAGTTAAAAAGCGGGTTTCCTTATTTTTCCAAACGCACTAGATACCATTGTAAATAACCCTCCTCACCCAGATCTAACTCACAGTAATTATCGCGCAGATAGAGAGCTTTTTCCTCAAAACTAGAGAATTTCGCCAATTGTCGGGGACAAATCTCCGGTTTTGCGGTGATTAAATCTTTTAACTTATCCCGCAACTGGTCGGGAGTCTGGAATTGTTCAGGTTGATCGGCCTCGAGGACAAGAAAATAGTCCCCTTGATACATAATAGAATCGGGCATCGCTGTTTGATAGTCTCAGTAGGAAAATTTTTTGGCTATCTTTACCACTTTATCGCCTCAACGCTCGATCGACACCACCACTATGACAGACCATCTCACCAATCCCTTTCTCAGTCTCCCCTACGAAAGCGCCATGCAGGACTTGGGGGACCAATACTATGATCAAGTTGCGGCTGCGGATTTTCCCAGTCATATCCTTCGTTTTCGCAATGATGCTTTATTACCTTTGCTGGGAATTCAGCCAGAATTAACCTTAGATGAGCATTTTATCGAGGCTTTTGGTAAATTTCAATCCCTGACCCCCTTTTTGGCCCTGCGTTACCACGGTTATCAATTTGGCGAGTATAATCCTTTTTTAGGGGATGGTCGCGGTTTTCTCTACGGTCAAGTTAGGGGTATTGATGGCAAATTATACGATTTTGGTACGAAAGGATCGGGACGGACCCCCTATTCCCGTCATGCGGACGGTAGGTTAACTCTCAAGGGTGGAGTCAGAGAAGTCTTAGCTGGGGAAGCTTTACGCGGTTTAGGGGTGAATACCTCTCGCTGTCTCAGTTTGGTGGAAACGGGGGAATCCCTCTGGCGCGGTGATGAACCTTCCCCGACGCGATCTTCGGTGATGATTCGAGTTAGTAATTCTCATATTCGTTTTGGGACTTTTGAGCGTTTATTTCATATTAAACGTAGCGATTTAATTAAAAGACTCCTCGATCATGTGATTATTTATTATTATCCTGAAATCGATCCCCAAGATAGCGATCGCTATTTAAAATTTTACGCCGCTTTGATTGAAAGAACCGCTAAATTAGCAGCCCAATGGATGGCCGCGGGTTTTTGTCATGGGGTTCTCAATACCGATAATATGTCAATTACCGGGGAAAGTTTCGATTATGGTCCCTACGCTTTTATTCCTTCCTATAACCCCCAATTTACGGCGGCCTATTTCGACTACGGTGGCCGTTATAGTTATGGCAATCAGCCTTTTATCTGTCGCTTAAATCTAGAGTTACTGCAATCTCCCCTGGCCATGGTCGTCTCCTTGTTAGAGTTAGATCTGGCTTTGGCTAACTATGACCAGCATTACAATTTTTATTATCAAAAAATGATGCTCAAAAAGTTAGGTTTTGAGGATATTTTTACTCCCGAATCCGCTTTACTGGTCAGCAAAACCGTGGAAGTTCTCCAAGAAACTGGCCTCGGTTATCACGAATTTTTCTATCAATTAAGTGAACAATTTAATTACGGTTGGCGAGAAAATAGTTCTCTAATTCTTGAAAATATGGATTTACCCAAAGCTGATTGGCAACGTTGGCGAGAATTATATAGTTTGGTCTTAAATCAATTACCCCTAGATTCCTTAGCTCAAATTGGGGACACCTTAACGCATTATAATCCTAAAACCGCTTTACTTAGACCGCTAATCGAATCGGTCTGGGAGGCAATTACCTATAAAGATGATTGGCAACCTTTCCAAGAATTAGTGATAAAATTACAAAATAAACAGTAATTAAGTAAGAGGACAAAATTAATTTCTTGGTTAGGAGAGGCAAGATGTGGTTAGATATGTGTAATTAATTAAACCTCTTGTATAATTAATTTTTGAAGGTTTAAAAACGACAAGAATAAGGATTAAATGGCATAAAATCTGTAAATAGACCATTTAATTAATTATTATTCATTCTTAATTCTCCTGACTACTGACTACTGGCTACTGACTCCTCACCCTAACAACAATTTTTGATTTTTACAAGAGGTTCAATACGATCTAATTGGGAACTTTGCCACCACATCCACTTACTCATCCTTAAATAAGTTGTTAGCATCCCCATCCTAGCAAATCCTTGAGATAACTTGATCACCTTTAATCGGGTGATCGCTTTTCTGAAAAAATAGGGAGCGGTGATCTGCCTCTGATCGGTATAGATTGATATAATTATCCTATGTTTATCTGGTCGTCAAAATGTTACTGAAAATCGTACAAATCGGTGATTCCCAAGCAATTACAATTCCTCAAGCAATCATGGAACAGTGTGAATTTACAGATGAAGTTGAGGCGATAGTTGATGGTAAAATGATTATTCTGAGTGCTAAAAAGAAGGTGAGGGAAGGTTGGGCTGAGTTATTTGATGATGCTCCTCTTGAAGCCGATTTACAGGATTGGTTGGGGGTAGAAAACGAGTTTGAGCGAGAAAACCAATGGTAGAAAGATTTGCCATCGTGTTGGTGGCACTCGATCCAACTAGGGGGTCTGAACTGCAAAAAACTCGGCCTTGTGTTGTTGTTTCTCCTAGTGAGATTAATGTTCGATTAAGAACAGTCGTTATTGCACCAATCACCGGTACTATCAAAAATTACCCAACTAGAATCACAATTGACCAAGAAAATGTGCGCGGCAGTATCGCTTTAGACCAAATTAGGGCGATTGACAAAATCCGAATTGTTGCCAAAATTGGCAGTCTTGACCAACGATTAGCAATGATAGTCGCTGATCGCTTGGTTGAATTTTTTCACTACTGATTGTTACTGAATTTGTGGAGAAGAGAAGAAATGTTATCAACACTTCTAAGTAAAGCTGTACAAAAAGCTCAAGAACTACCAGAAGCAATTCAATTCGAAGGCTGCCTCGACGCAATAATTGCCGGTAAGCCGGTTCATTTTCTGGATGGTCGCCTCCGATGATTGCTGCTCTGGATGTCCATTACACCGACACTGCGGCACAAGCTGCCGCAATCGTGTTCAAAGAATGGCAATCTGACGAACCAATTGCCAGCCGCACGGCGACCGAAGAACCTGTGGCGGCATACGAACCCGGAAAGTTCTACAGGCGGGAATTGTCGCCGCTACTGAGGGTGATTACGCAGATCGGGTTCGACGTACACACCTATGTGATTGATGGCTATTGCCATCTGTCTCGTGACCTTACGCCCGGTTTGGGTGCGTATCTGCACCGTTCGCTGACGCAACCCGCCGTCATCGTCGGCGTTGCCAAGAACCGTTATCGTGATTCGGAACACGCGGTCGAAGTGTTCCGCGCAAACAGCAAGCGGCCTCTCTTTGTCACAGCAATCGGCATCGAATACAACGTGGCTGCCCAACACATTCAATCAATGGCTGGGCAATTTCGAATACCCAAGATGCTCAAGGCCGCTGATGGTCTTGCACGGACAGAAATAGAGAGCTAACAAATCGGTGAACGTGAGCCGCCGATCACGTCGGTTTCCAGTTGCGGCCTGTTTGGCGGCGGCCACGTTACCTTTGTCGTTAGACTGCGAGGCTATCTGTAAGGAAGGATCATGTCGAGGCTATTGGTAGGCACTTCCATCCTTAAAGAAACATACGTTCTCTATGCAAGCATTGTTGAGTAGTTATTGAAAATAATTTGCACATCTTTACAGTATTTCAATTCCTAACTAAATGGATTCGATAGGTGGCTCCAGTGGGAACGCCAACCAAAACCAAAGGTACAGTAACAAAACCAGTCCAGGTATGACGACTGCTAAAATAACTGTGACAATCCGTACTCCTTGAAGTGGCAGTCTCCATCGCTGTGCAATCGCTGCACACACTCCTGAAATTACTTTGTGGCGACGACTGCGGTAAAAAACGGCGGTTGGTCTCCCTGAAATACTTACTTCTGTTTGAGATGGATTAATTTTTACTATTAAAGAAATAAGGAGTCCTATAAAACCCAAAACAGCCGATGGGATAGTAGCAATTGCAAGCCAGTGGGCAAAGACCATCCATGTAATGATTTCTCCAAGCCAACGGGGGGCAGGACAATGAAAGACTATAATTTCTGCCTGACAAGCAAAGCGTTCAGCCAAACTCAGTCCTCCCCAAGCTAGTAGGAGCGGGAAAATCCCGTAGAAAATGCAAATACCAAGCAAAACCAATTGCCAACGGATGGGAAGAGATCGCCGAATTGCAATCGCAGAAAGCGCTGGTCCAACAAACAACAGTGCCACAATTAAAGGAAAGTAAATCATTTTGTATTTGTCGTCAATATTTAGGGTTTGCTGAAAAAGTTTGTTGGTGGGGTTAGGAGTCTCCGAGTCGGTCGTCAGTAGCCGGTCGTCGGGAGTTTCAGGCTTTGTTGCCCTCTCTTGTTTGTACCAACTTATGTACTACAATAACGATAATGCAAGGTTTTTGAAGGTCCCAATCCGATTTTCTGGTACTAACATCGGATTTTAACAGGTCAAAAGCCTTATTTTAAAAGGGTTTTACCATTATTCAGCAAACCCTATTTAATTCAAGGTGGTTTCAAGATTAACAGTGCGATGCCGAAGGCACTGCGTAGCAGCAAGACATCGCCGTAGAGTGCGTTCCCTAATGGGGGTCTTACTGCTCCACCGATCGATTTTTGGGAACGTACCCTGCACATTGATTAAAGCTGTGAGTTTAAGTACGATGCCGATCTTGTAGGGTGCGAAAACGCGCGTGTAACGCACCTTTTTCAGGTTAGCTATAATGTCGGTCAGATAATGCTCTTATGAGGCGTTTAACCATCATATATACATTCATGAGCATATTGTTCAACCAGTAATTCAATGATTTTTTTCTAAGGAATTTGTTTTCGATCTGCTTGAGATTTAAAGAAGCTTACACTTTCTTCTGTTAATTCTAATGTTACTTGATTAGTTTTGATTTTACCTTTAGGAACTAACTGGTCTGGGGGCGGTAAAAAATCTTTAACGACTTGTCCCAGTTCCATTGGTTCATCAGTATAAGTTATTTTGCTGTTCATATAGTTTACGTCCTTTTCGCCAATAACCAGCTCCAAAAATTCTAACTTTTCCTTCCCGGTAAGTAAAGCGTACTGTGATAATTCCTTCATTAACTTGCCCCATACAGTAAAATCGATTTTCTTCTTGACTGTGAGCCAGATCTTGTGCGATAACTCTGTTGGGATCAAAAAATGCGTATTGGGCTAATTCAAAGGAAACATCATGTTTCTGTTGGTTTAAACGATTTTTATCTTCATCCCATTCAAAGCTTTCATCCATAAGCGGAGTTGATCAGCCTAATCACTATGATTTTAACATATCAAGAGGGATAAGCAAATTGCGAAATTTTGTCTCGCTCCCGTCTTCCTAGAAAAGAACCAAGGCTTTAAAGAACATGAGTTGAATCAAATTGATCGGCTGGTGATAGAACATCAAACAACATTACTCGATACATGTTTTGGGGAACGCACCATGCCCATGTATTAAAGCTGTGAGTTTAAGTAGGGGTTGCTGAATAATGGTAAAACCCTTTTAAAATAAGGCTTTTGACCTGTTAAAATCCGATGTTAGTGCTGCGAAAATCGGATTGAGACCTTCAAAAACCTTGCATTATCCTTATTATAGTACATAAATTGGTACAAAAAGAGAGGGCAACAAAGCCTGAAACTCCCGACTCCTGACTCGGAGACTCCTGACGACCGACTCCTAACCCCACCAACAAACTTTTTCAGCAACCCCTAAGTACGATGCCGCTCTGGTGGGACCAGTTGAGGAATGTTAGCGAAGATTCCCAATGTTTGGTTAAAATAGAGGGGCAAAAGTTGCCACAGGGTCGCTTCAATGACAGTTCGACAACCCCGCTACAGTAAAGAAGAATTCGCTCGACGTGGTAATCAGATTTATGAGTCTCAGGTACGTTCTCAAGTCGAGGAGGGTAATCAGGGGAGAATTGTGGCAATTGACATTGAAACAGGGGCTTTTGAAGTAGCGGATGATTTGGTAACCGCAGCGAAGCAACTTTCTGCACGAGTGCCTGATACTCAGACATGGTTTGTTCGCATTGGGCATTCAGCCGTCGATCACTTTGGCGCAAGGAGCCTGAGAACAAAGCCATGAGGCAAGGTCGTGTAAATCAAGGGTGTGAGGCGACCTTGGCGATCGCAGTCAGAAACAATGAAACAACGCAGATAGTAGATGCTGTAATTGATACAGGATTTTCGGGTTTTCTCACCTTGCCGTCTGACATAATTGCTAGGTTAGGGTTTATTTGGGAGGGTCGAGATCTTGCGACGTTAGGCGATGGGACTTTCTGCACGTTTGAAGTTTACATCGGGCTTGTGATCTGGGACGGGCAATATCGTGAGATTTACATCAACGAATCAGAGACGGTTCCGTTGATTGGGATGCAGCTATTACGAGGATACGATTTGCGAATTCAGGCAGTTGAGGGTGGTTTAGTTACGATCGAAGCGTTGAAGTAGAGTGCGATGCTGAAGGCACTGCGTAGCAGTACGCCATCGCTGTAGCAACGTGGAAGCTAGAATATATTAAGCCCTATACGTTAGATGTTGTATATGACTGAACGACTTGAGCAGGCGATCGCCCAATTAAAAACCTTGTCAACCGCTCAACAGGACGCGATCGCAACCCTAATTTTGGCAGAACTCGAAGAAGAGCAGCGATGGGATGACTCCTTTGCCCGCTCACCAAACTTGCTGGCTAAACTAGCAGCCGAAGCAATGGCAGAACATCGATTGGGCAAGACTCAAGAATTAGACCCAGAAACGTTGTGAAGTCTTGTACCACTGCTCGTTTTCGGGAGATGTTTGCAGATCTTCCAAAACCGATTCAAGAGCAGACCCGTAAAGCGTATCGGCAATTCAAAGAAGACCCAAGGGACTTGCATGGGAATAATATCCCAATCGATCGGAGGGCGCAAGCTTTGCGCCCCTACAGTAACGGATTTTGTCCACAATGTAGGGGCGAACTGCGTTCGCCCAAAAGGTACATTATCAAAGCGCAAGTCCCCAAGCTATCCCAGCTTGCGATT
>NZ_JADBSZ010000240.1:0-6117 GCF_020246425.1 Microcystis sp. M079S1 | reverse complement strand
TCAACCCTACCATGAATCAACCCTACCATGAATCAACCCTACCATGAATCAACCCTACCATGAATCAACCCTACCATGAATCAACCCTACCATGAATCAACCCTACCATGAATCAACCTACAAAGCACTTTCATAATTATAACCATTTACTTATCAACAAAAATAAAAGATTTTTGGGGTTATTTTAATTAATTCTATTGCCATTAACACAATCAAGAACACCGGCGGAATTACTGGTAGAAACATTATCTTCTAAAGGAGTTTCATCCTCACAAACAATACCAGTATAGGCCCCAGATGCCGTTTGTCCGGCCGCCCCAGCATAATTTTTAATATCGTTATTAAATGGAGTCAAAGCATTCGCTAGATAGGCGGCTCCAAAAGCATCGGGAATAACGCTAGTATCATCGACAAAAGTATAAAATCTAGCATCGTTAATCTCAATGGGTAATTGACTCAAAGTGGTAAAAGTGGCATTTTCATAACGATAACCCTGTTGGGCGCGATTGATTAATCCCAGTGCCGCGCGCGCTTCTGCTTGCCTACCTTTGGCCACTTGTCCTAAGAGATTCGGTAAACTGATGGCAGCGAGAACCCCCAATAAAATCAACACTATCAACAATTCTATTAGAGTAAAACCCCTCGCTTTTTTTTCCTGTGATTTGATTGCTGAAAAAAGAAGGTATTTCATGGTTAAGCACTGGCAATTCAGTTATCAGTTATCAGTTATCGGGAGACAGGAGACAGGCCGTGAGCTCAGCCGAACGGAGACAGGAGATTGGTTTTATTTATTCTCCCCACTTCCCCATTCCCCCACTTCCCCATTCCCCCACTTC
This sequence comes from Microcystis sp. M079S1, assembly GCF_020246425.1. Taxonomy (NCBI): domain Bacteria; kingdom Bacillati; phylum Cyanobacteriota; class Cyanophyceae; order Chroococcales; family Microcystaceae; genus Microcystis; species Microcystis sp. M079S1. The sequence continues at coordinate 5,281 of NZ_JADBSZ010000240.1, read as the reverse complement.
CCGAAAAAAATCAAAAGCGCAAGGTTTCCGAGAAAACATTTCCCTGCCACCTTCCGCTAGAGTATGATTAAAGCCGAGTTATGAAATTGCGATTGTCAGAGAAGTATGCAAGCGCACCCCGCATACTTTTCTAGACTGCGATTACTCGATGAGACGGCCACCGCCAGCACATTGTGCAAGAGCAGCAGCAGCACCAGGAGTTGACCAAGTACCAGGCCCAGTGATGGCCGCTGCACTGGGGTTAGTGGTTTGTTCACAGATAACGGCGGAGTAAGCACCATCATTTTGTTGACCGACGGCAGATTCGTATTCTAGGATGTCATTAGTGTAACGAGTATTGGGAATAGCCGCATGGTTTGCACCAACGGCAGAGTCAGCACCACCAATAACAGCAGGACCAGTGGCAGCAGTACCATAGTACTTGCCAGTGGTTTGAATAGGCAGATCAGTGACCACCGCAAAGGTGGCTCTTTCCAAGCGGTAAGCCTGTTGAGCGCGGTTAACGGCACCGAGGTTGTTGCGAGCTTCCGCTTGTCTGCCTTTGGCTATCTGACCGAGGAGGTTGGGGAGAGCGATGGCGGCGAGTACACCGATGATGATAACGACAACTAGGAGTTCGATGAGGGTGAAACCTTTGTTACCGTTCTTTTTGTTGAGAGCTTGGATGAGTTTGAATTTGAAGGTGGAGTTCATGGGTATATCCTTTGGTAAGTGTTTTTTGTTCTCTAGGGACAACTTACCCACCTGTTTCAGGAAACCTATCACCCTTGCAAAAATTTTTTTGGGGGAAGTGGGGAGGTGGGGAGGTGGGGAGGTGGGGAGGTGGGGAGGTGGGGAATTTTCCTGAATTTAGGTTTGACAAGAGGTATTGTAAAGTTTCAAGACAAATATGGTCAGATATAGTCATTAATGGTAGTATGTACAGACAAAACTATCAGACTAGGCAAAAAAAACAGGAATAAGTTATCGAACGGCTTGGAGGTGGTGGAAACAAGGGAATTTAACAGGCTACCAATTGCCTTCTGGTACAATTAAGTAGTCGTGCAAAATTAATTTCCTAGTGAAGATAGGCAAGAGGCAAGAGGCAAGAGGTGGTTAGATATGTGTAATTAATTTTGCTTAGGTACTTAGGTGTTAAAAACTTTCAGATGCCCCCCTTATTAAGGTGGGATTAAGGGGGGATCAAAGGCAAAATCTATCTTCAATTTAATTATAAGTACTAACTTAATAAAGATGATAATTAGGGTTTGCTGAATAAGGGTAAAACCCTTTTAAAATAAGGCTTTTGACCTGTTAAAATCCGATGTTCATGCTGCGAAAATCGGATTGTGACCATCAAAAACCTTGCATTATTCTTATTGTAGTACATAAATTGGTACAAAAAAGAGAGGGCAACAAAGCCTGAAACTCCCGACTCCTGACTCCTGACGACCGACTCCTAACCCCACCAACAAACTTTTTCAGCAAACCCTAATTATTTACTTTTCTACGATTTTATCTAATCTTTCCTGAATCAATAAAGCCATGGAAGAACGCAGAAAAAATAAAGCAAATAACCCAGCTAAACTGAAGGGAATAATGGCCAGTTTGCTATAGTTGGTGTCTAATAACAATATGGCTGAGATAATGCTAAATCCCAATAGACAGACATTAATTAATACTTTAATTCCCAGATAAATTCTTTTCAGAAGTCGTTCATTTTCCCGTGATTTAACTTGAAAAACTAAATTTCCTCGCTCGATCTTTTCCTCTAATTGACGGATCATTCTCTCGTTTTTATTACCTTTTTGCCATTGTTGTTTAAGAAAAGTGCGCGCTTGATTAGCTAGGGTAAGCATGGTGTTGCTAGTTCCTCCCGATACTGCTAGACTTTTCACAAAAGGTTGACTAGCTGCTAATAAATTATACTGGGGATCTAAAGAGCGGGCAATCCCATCCAAAGTGGTGACAGATTTAATAATAAAAGTCATTTGGGGAGGTAAGCGAAAAGGTTGCTGTTTAAACATTAAATACACTTGATCGCTAATTTGTTCAAAGGCCTTCACATCTACCGGTTTATCGCGAAATTCATCTAAGAGAAACTGCACGATATTTCGCACGGGTTGCAGCTCTACAACGGGTTCAATTAACCCCATATACATCAAGGTTTTTAAGACTGTTTCCGTATCCTTTCTCAAGACAGCGAAAAAGGTTTCAATCATTTGATCTTTAGCGACGGACTTTAACTCGAACATCGTGCCGAAATCGTAGAAAATTAACTCCCCTTCCTGACTGACTGCCATATTACCCGGATGGGGATCCGATTGAAAAAAACCATCCTGTAATAGTTGTTTGAGATAGGAACAGATTCCCAGTTGAATAATCCCATCTACATTAATACCGTTAGCTAGTAAAGTCTCTCGATCATCCACTTTAATCCCTGGCACATACTCCAAAGTTAATACCCTGCGGGTGGTATATTGCCAGTAAACTAAAGGAACTTTTACCTGGGGATAATTCTTAAAATTTTCCCGAAAGCGATCGGCATTTTTGCCCTCATGAATATAATCGATTTCTTGAAAGAGTAGCTCAAAGAATTCTTGATAGATAGCTTCTAAATTATATTTTTTCACCACGGGGAAAATATTTAACCAACGGGTGAGACGATGCAACAATTCAAAATCGAGATTAAATAGTCCTTCCAGATTCGGTCTTTGTACCTTAATAACGACCTCTTCCCCACTTAATAACCGCGCTCGATGCACTTGTCCTAAACTGGCACAAGCGAGGGGAGACACGGTAAAACTTTCAAATAAATTATCTAGGGGTTGTCCTAATTCTGTTTCAATAACTCGGATCGCTTCTTGACTATTAAATTCGGGAACTCGATCCTGTAATTGGGTTAATTGTTCGATATATTCGAGCGGAATTAAATCTGCTCGCGTCGATAAAGATTGCCCAATTTTAATAAAAGTTGGTCCCAAATTCATGAGGCGATCTACTAACCATTTCGCTCTCCTTTGCCGTTTTTTGCCCCTATTAGCCCCCGTTAAACGATCCCAGAGCAAAAAAGTCAAAAACTGCATTGTAAAGCTAAATATCTCCAATTGACGAACAATCGGCGCTCGCAAGCTTTGCTGCCAATGTAAAGATTTGGGGGAATCAAAAGGAGTAAGCATCAGTTATCAGTTATCAGTTATCAGTTATCAGTTATCAGTTATCAGTTATTAGTTATCAGTTATCAGTTATCAGTTATCAGTTATCAGCAAAACCGATCTACAGCGTTTCTCGTCAAGGTGAAGTATAAATCAAACCTTGCCGAAGTAAGGATTCCAGTCGCAAAAATGCAGATCATCTATTTGAGAAACGCTGTCAAGTATCCCCTTCCCGTTTGCGAATTCGCCGGTAAAAATCCTGATTTTCAGCTTTTAATCTCTGGGACGAGGTAAACCGAGATCTACCGCTAGACGATGACCGCAAGCAAAACCGGAAAAGGCCACCGCGTTTAATCCTTGACCCGGGAAGGTACTATCTCCTACACAATAGAGATTAGGAATAGCTGTGCGATTAAAGGGCATTCCTAACAAGCCTAACAGTTTTCTTCGCGGTATTGGGCCGTAACTGCCATCGATTCTATTCAAAAAGCGCCGATGGGTGCGGGCCGTGCCAATTTCGATATAATCTAATCCTGTATCTAGTTTGGGAAAGAGTTTTTTCAGGCGATCAATGAGACGATGAGCAGCGGCCTCTTTTTTCTGTTGATATTCTTGGGGGGGCAGTTTTTGCCATTGATCAATCCAGCTAGGGGTGAAAGTATGAATGATATGATGGTCCGGGGGTGCGAGGGAGGGATCGAGTAAGGTAGGAATAGAAACAAAGATAGTTCCCTGTTCTGCTTCCATATTTTCCCAATCTTCTAGTAAAATATGGTGACATTCGCTTCCTGACGGTAATACATCGGCCTTGACTCCCAGATGCAAACTGAGGAAACTGGGGGATTTTTGATAGCGTTTTTGCCAATTCTTTTCACTGCGGGGGAGAGATTCCGCGGGGAGTAGTTTCTCGAAGGTATCCCAACGGGTGGCATTAGAAACAATCTTTTTAGCGTAATATTCCTTACCATTGGTCAATCTTACCCCGATCGCCCGTCCTGCATCTAAAATAATCTTGGTAACTCTCGCTTGATACTGGATTTCACCACCGGCTTTTGCCAATCCCTCGACTAACTTGAGAGCAATCTGTCCTACTCCCCCTCGGGGATAGTTAATTCCGCCGTAATGGCGATCGCTAAAGACCATTCCCGCATTAATCATCGGAGTGCGATCGGCGGGTACTACCGACCAACAATAACATTCCATATCGATAAATTTCAATAATTTCGGGTCTTTAATATATTTTCTGGCCACATCTCCCGCATTTTGGGGTAAATACTTGACCAATCCCAAACAGGATAAAGGATGCTGGAAAAAAACCTTAGTCAGATAGCGGGGTTCTTCCAACGATAGTAAATCCATACTATTGAGGCAATTAAACACCTGCCAGCATTCATCGTAAAAGCGCCGGATACCGGTTTTTTCTGCGGGAAAATGGCTAATTAATTCCTGTAAAAATTGTTCGTAGTCGCGATGAACTTTTAAGTCTAATCCGTCCGGGAGATGATAATGGATCTGGACGGGATCGGCAATGGTTTCGATACTCATATCCACCGCTGCCAAAGCCTTGGTTAAGAGGTTAGTCGTCCCCTTTTTGCCAAAACCAAAAATCATCGAAGCACCCACATCAAAACGATAACCCTCTCGTTCAAAATAACCCGCGCTGCCCCCCGGAATCAGATAACTCTCTAAAACTAAGACTTTTGCCCCTTTTGCCGCTAATTGCGTCGCTGTCACCAATCCCCCGATTCCCGACCCAATCACGATCGCATCGTACTGATTACTCATAACTTTAGTTGATAAATTTTTGTGTCAATTCTTGATTTTAACCTTGACTAGCGGTGATTTATCGGCTAGATATTTGGGAGCAGAAAATTTGGCGATCAATTCGCTGTACTTAATGTTAGACGATCCCGAAGCAGCAAGGGAAATCAAAGACAGACTATGTATGGGCCGAGAATGAGACTAAAGCGCCGGGGAAATACTGACTCATACAGATTACCTCGAAGGTCACTAACCCCGCCCTAAAAGGGACGGGGCTTGCCTAGACCAATTTAGGCGACGCAAGTAGAGACTACCGCATCGAGACACAATCTGGCACAGACTTCCGAATACTTCCCTAGTTCGGATTACCTCTAAGCTTTATTGGT
>NZ_JADBSZ010000024.1:0-6952 GCF_020246425.1 Microcystis sp. M079S1 | reverse complement strand
TTGGTATAAGGGACTTGCGCTTTGATAATATGCCATCTGGCTGGTCTGATTCTTCTACAGAGCGATTTTCTGGCTGGGATATTATTCCCACGCAAGTCCCTAGCTGTTTTTCGGTATCTCCACTAACATAACCAATTCCTTTGGGAGAAGAAACTAAATCTCCTTTACGGAACCCATGTCTTGTGGTAGAGCCACCATATTTACGTCGTTTACCACCTTTAGAAAAACCCATCAGGTGAAGTTGACGACGACTAATAGGAGGACGTTTGATGACAGCAAAGGGAGCGTTCGTTACTTTAATTGACAAAAATCAGATGCACCCGTAGGTAAAGACTGTAATTCACTCGATCCCGAAAGTTACCGAAACGACCGCGGTGATATCTTTGTCGATCGAGGAGGTGTCGTAAATTCCCGAATCGCTCACGTCAGTGGAATTGCGCGAGGTGATCTGAAAAACTCCCGTTTTCGCATCGCGCACCCTTCCCACCCGACTGCCGGTACTACTGGCGATTGCCTCGGCTCTCGCTCTCGCATCCTTGGTCGCCGCAGCCACCATTTCCACCCGCAGTTGATCGAGTTGGGTGTAAAGGTATTGGGGGGGTTCGGAGACGAGGCTAATTCCCTCCTCGATCAATTCCGTTACCTGCCTAGAAAGTTCCGTGTAACGGGCCACATCGCCCGATCGGATCTCGAAGCGTTGGGTGAGGCGATAGGCAAGAATTTGTCCGGTTTCCTGGCCGTTAGCTGTTACTTCGGGAATCGCCATCGTCTCGATCGCGTTAGTGGTGATTGCGTCCTCGGGAACTTGTTTTTCTTTGAGATAAGCTCGTATCCGCTCGGTTTGCCGGCTCAGATCCCGGTACGCATCCTGGGCGCTGGGTTGTTGACTGGAAACCGATAAACGCCAGAGAAGATAATCGGATGTAATCGCCCTTTTGGCCGAACCAGTGACGACAAAAACATCGCTCGCCCGTTTCACCGCCAAGAACGAGCGTGCCGCTATCCACGAACTCAAGACGAGAGCGATCGATAGCACCGATAAACCCGCGAATACCTGTGGGAAACGTTGGAATATAGAACTGTCTTTCATCATCCCCCATCCTAGAAATCCGACGTTTCTATCCTATGCTAGTAGCGAGTGCCTTGAAATTATTATTTACAAAAATCAATGGAGGTCGAAATCTGACGGGGAACTTTCCCTTTCCCAAAAACTCTCTATCGCTGGCTGCGATAACGCTCTATGAGTTCGGCTTGAGCATTGAGACGATTATTGGCCAATTCCAAGAATATTCCCCAAATTGAACCATCTCACCATCGGAATACCGTTAATTTTTGCGTTAACGTTTTGTCCGCTTTGATTGCTTACTGTCACCAAGGGAAGAAGCCTTCTCGACCGATGGATTGGCTTTTACCTCAATCGGCTTAACCCGAACTGAGCTTAAATAAATACTTCGCCGAAAAAGGTTCCAGCGAAGTACCACAATAGTCAGTGACCAGTTATCAGTTATCAGTACCTTTACTATAACACCTTTGATCCAAAAATCATACCTTCGTGCAGAAAAAAGGCCAAAAATAAACACTTCGCCGAAAAGGGTTTCAGCGAAGTACCACAATAGTCAGTGACCAGTTATCAGTTATCAGTACCTTTACTATAACACCCTTTTTCGATCACTGCAAACTTTTTTCAAATTTTAGGCCAAGAATTTTGGACCCAAACCGACTTTCGGCGCGTACACCGCCCGATCGCCCAATTCTGCTTCGATGCGTAATAAGCGATTATACTTAGCCACCCGTTCACTGCGACTGAGAGAACCAGTTTTAATCTGTCCGGCATTAGTAGCCACCGCCAGATCCGCGATCGTGGTGTCTTCCGTTTCCCCAGAACGATGACTGATGACAGAACGATAACCGTGACGGGTGGCCAAGGCGATCGTTTGTAGGGTTTCCGTCAAAGAACCGATCTGATTGAGTTTAATCAGGATCGAGTTAGCAATCCCCAGATCGATCGCTTTTTGCAGACGGATGGGATTAGTCACCATCAAATCATCGCCCACCAACTGAATCCGCGCCCCCAGTTTATCCGTCAATAATTTCCAGTTATCCCAATCTTCCTCGTGTAAACCGTCTTCAATGGAAATAATCGGATAGCGATCAACTAAACTAGCCAAAAAATCCACCATTTCGGCGGGAGAATGGGCAGAACCATCGTAGAGGTATTGACCATCCCGATAGAATTCACTGGCGGCCACATCCATAGCCAAAGCCACCTCCGACCCCGGTTTATAACCGGCACGTTCGATCGATTCAATCAAAATATCCAAAGCTTCCTGATTTGAAGCCAAATTCGGAGCATAACCGCCCTCATCGCCCACACCGGTCAGTAATTTGCGTTCGTGCAAGGCCTTCCCCAAAGCGGCGAATACTTCCGCCCCCCAACGCAAACCTTCCTTAAAAGAATCGGCCCCGATGGGGAAGATCATAAACTCCTGAAAATCGACGTTATTATCAGCGTGAGAACCACCATTAATCACGTTCATCATTGGGACGGGTAGCACATTGGCCATCGGACCTGCGAGATAACGATAGAGAGGTAATCCCAGATCCGCCGCCGCCGCTTTGGCCGTGGCGAGAGAGACGGCCAGGATAGCATTAGCCCCTAATTCTCGTTTATTGGCCGTGCCATCGCGATCGATCATAGCTAAATCGATACTAGCTTGGTCGAAAGCATTCATCCCCTGCAAAACCGGGACAATTTTTTCGTGGACATTGCGAACCGCTTTCAGGACCCCCTTACCACCGTAACGCTGGGGATCATCATCGCGTAATTCGTGGGCCTCAAAACTACCCGTAGAAGCGCCACTGGGAACCTGGGCCAAACCGAGCGCCCCCGATTCTAATAGCACTTCCGCTTCGATCGTGGGACGGCCGCGGGAATCTAGAATCTCCCTAGCTGCGATCGCTTCGATGGGAACTTCGATTTTATCTAACATAACTTATCGTCTCCAACTCAATTTACGGGGTAATTTCGGCTGATTACTAATTGCCTAAAGGGAAATCCACGTTGACAATCTGCTTTTGATCATCAAAAACGAGGATTAAAGTATCCGTCAGTTTTTCAAATTGAATTGTCACCAACACCAGATCCACACCGTCCGTATCCGAGCCTTTTCTGACCTGAGTTCCCACGATCCGACGCACGGGGCCGGTACGCTTAAGTAAATTCTCCCAAGCACCTTGCACTCTGGTGGGGAAAACCTCAGCTTTCAGGAAAGGGTGTAAAAAACCTCGGGCCAGGCCGTAGTCTTTATTGACCAAGGACGTGACAAAAGCATCGCCAATCTCAGAAATACTGCGAAATTCGGGAAAATCGGCGGCAACTATCTGACCGGACCGGTTAAAGGTAATTACCACATCTTCAGTGAGTTTCTCAAATTCAACGGTGACAATCACCAAATTGGCATTGATAGCATCGAGTAGCTTGCTTTTGACAATGCGCTTAAACGGTCCAGTATTGTCAGTGACTTGGCTTTCCCAGACCTTTTGCAGTTTTTCGGCAGTCCAGAGGGGTTTTAGTTGGGGTGACAAAGCTGCAATCACCTTGTCGTATTGTTTAGTTCCCAACCATTGTACTAACTGCCGAGCTTGCTTTTCTTCTCGGACGGGATCACCAATAGCGATCGCATTCGGTTCTAGGTTCGCCTGTACTGGTGAAATGCTGAACGCGGTCCAAGGCAGGGAAAAACCAATTAAACACCAAGAGAGAATCGATACCCGTTTCGCTAATGAAAGCCGCATCATTTCAGCTATTGCTCCGCAAATAAATAACGTTTTTCCACTTGACGATTGAATTGATGCCATTGTTCATTAGTTAAAGCATTCAACATCGGTCGATCGGGCAATATCTCTCCCCTTGTTATACTGGTTTAACGATTAAAACTACCGCCGAACGCGCTTGCACCCGATAGGTTTCCGATTCAACAGCGGCCTCGGCATCTAAATCACAGGCTGCCTCGGACAATTGCCCAGCAGTATCGATGACGCGATGCCATTTTTCCTCCGGGAATAGGGGGGGTAACTGGAAGTTGAGAGATTCCCAGTAAGCGTTCAGCATAATGTGTAAATACTCATTTGCCTTGGGATGACGCAGGGAAAAAGCTAAACTGTGGGAATCTTCCGACCAATCGGGTTTACTCAACTGTACGCCATGCCAACTGAGATGGGGTTCAAGACTGGTATAGGTGACTTCTAGCAATTTTTCCTGACGGAAAAGAGCTAATTTTTTATTAAAATCGATCAGTCTCCTTACGAAACACCAAAGATCGAACTCTTGCTCTACCGCACTCCAATCGAACCAACTTAACTGGTTATCCTGACAATAGGCGTTATTGTTGCCCTTTTGGGTGCGTCGCACTTCGTCCCCCATCAACAGCATAGGTGTTCCTTGGGAAATAAACAGGATCGTTAAGAGATTTTTTATTTGTTGCAGTCGCAGGGTTTTAATCCTCTCGTTATTGGTTTCCCCTTCTATCCCACAATTCCAGCTAAAATTATGGTTGCAACCGTCCCGATTCTTCTCGCCGTTAGCCTCGTTGTGTTTCCGGTCGTAGGACACTAGATCGTTAAGGGTAAAGCCGTCGTGACAGGTAACAAAATTTATACTTCTATTGACATCGGTATCGGGTCTGTGGTATATGTCGGGGCTTCCTAAAATCCGCGCCGCTAATTTGCTGACTATGCCGGTATCTCCCCGGACAAAAGCGCGCACATCATCGCGAAAAGGACCATTCCACTCGGAAAACCAATCGGCAAATTCGACAAATTGACCGACACTATACAATCCTGCCGCATCCCAAGCTTCGGCGATTAATTTTGTGCCGGCTAGGACCGGATCCGATTCGATCGCCCAGATCATGTTATAACCTTTTTGCAGAATCGGTTCCCCGTCCACATTGCGCGATAATACGGCCGCCAGGTCAAAGCGAAAACCATCGACGTGCATTTCCGACACCCAATAGCGCAAACAATCGAGAATCATTTTGCCAACAATCGGATGACTGCCCTTGAGGGTGTTACCACAGCCAGTATAGTTGCTATAGAGGCTTTTATCGACCGCATCGAGGATGTAGTAGGTGCGATTATCGATACCTTTCAAGGAAAGAGTCGGCCCGATTTCGTCCCCCTCGGCGGTATGATTGAAAACCACATCGAGAATCACTTCGATCCCCGCTTTGTGTAAAGCTTTCACCAGATCGCGAAATTCATTCAAAGGACCCAGGGGTGAGCGATCGCTACTGTAACCGGCATGGGGCGCAAAAAAGCCGATCGTGCTATAACCCCAATAGTTAGTTAACCCCGGCATAGCGGCAGCGGGATCAAAGTAATGAATCGGTAACAATTCCACGGCAGTAATGCCTAGGTTTTTCAAATAGGGTATTTTTTCGATTAATCCCGCAAAAGTACCTCTTTTTTCCTCGCTAACCCCGGAATTCGGGTTGCGAGTAAAGCCCCCGACGTGCATTTCGTAGATAAAACTGGCAGAGTAGGGAGTGCGTAGCGGTTTGTCATCTTCCCAATCGTAGCGGCCCGTATCCACTACCAGACCCCGCAAAGCTCGATGACAATTATCGCCTTTTTCGCTGGCAGATTGCCGATCATAAATTTCCGCACCGACAATCGCTTTCGCATAGGGATCGAGAACTACTTTATCAGGATCGAAGCGATGACCCTGGGCCGGATTATCCGGACCATAGACTCGATAAGCATACACTTGACCGACTCCAATCCCGTGAACGAAAATATGCCAATAGAAAAAGGTGCGGTTGGTTTGCGGGGTGAGGAGAATAGTCCGGCTAGGTACGGGAGAATTAGTATCATCAAATAATAATAATTCTATGGCAGTGGCATACTTAGAAAATAGTGAGAAGTTGACACCATCGGCCAAGACAGTCGCACCGACAGGATGGCTTTTACCGTGATCGGTTTTTAAGGTCATTGTCAAGAGATAAGAAGTGATTAGGAGTAGTATAAGATTATTCGGCGTTGCTGAATCAAGGGATGAATGCCAACTGTGTGTCCTATCCAAAAGTTAGTTGGGGTCTAGGTTTTAAAAATCTCACAAAATAAGATTCAGAACTCACATCAGTAAAGCCAGATTTTCATGGAGATGGCGTGATTAATTTCTAAGACCTTGCCCTATTCAATAAAGCTCTCAATTTTCCGAGCAATCAAGAAAACAATTAGAGGAGTTGTAAATGGCCTTTCCCGAAGATTTTAGGCTTGATTAAGCCAATTGATTAAGTCAGCTTGACTGTCAAAGTCTAGCAATGCTTCTCCTAAGTCTTCTAATTTTTCTACTGAGAGTTTTTGGATAGTTTCGGTGATATGCGGGGGCAATTCACCAAAACGTCGTTTAAGTAAGCGTAGCACTAACTTGGCTTCTCCTTGTTGAAGTCCGATAGCTTCTTCTTGTTGAATAGCTTTTTCTCTATCTTGTTCGTATAAAGGGGCTAAACGCATAATAAATTTCCTCTCCTCTTGGGTTCTTTTTGGTAAGGCTTGCAAGTTTCTACTCAAATTGTATAATAATTTTAAGGAAGCTGATTTAAAGGGATGATGAGGAGACAAGGCCTCTAATTCATCAATCGCTCTGCTTCTGGTTCCTCCTCTGCCTAATAATCTTAACCAAAGGGTTTCAGGGGTTTCAGGTAATTGATGCAGGACAATAATGGCTGTGGTTAATGCTGGGGCTAAAAAGTAAATTCCTTCTCCCCAATCTGGATGATTGAGAGCGGAAAAAGCAGTTATAATCCTCTGACTGGCAGTAGGAGTTAGTATCCATAGTCTAGGAATATTTTCTGCTAATAAGGGTTGTTGATGACGGTGAGCTTCTCTTTGTAATTGTTCCCGCACAGTCAACAGTTTAGATAAACAAGCGAGAATTCCCTCAATCGTG
>NZ_JADBSZ010000239.1:0-12679 GCF_020246425.1 Microcystis sp. M079S1 | reverse complement strand
TACCGATTCTCATCTGGTCAATTACCTAATTTTCAGAGAAAAAGTACCTGAATTTTCCCCCCCTCACTCCCAGAACTGGTACTTTTTGATTGACAAAAAGTCTAAAAGTCTTACCCAACAAGGTTTTTAGATTTATTCAGCAAGCCCTAATTAAGTTCGCCTATCCGTCGTCACGATTTGGCTAAAACGAAACCTAGATCATCAATTTCAATTTATCACCCTCAAACCCCGAAAGGAAAAATAAACCATGCCGCAACTATACGAAGAAGTGACCCTAGCCCGCGACGTTCCCGAATACAATCTTAAGCAGGGTGATTCGGCGATTCTTGTCGATATAGTTGCCCATCCGAAGGGGGGTGAGGAAGGATATGTTTTAGAACTATTCAACGAAGTAGAAGAATCGGTTAACGTCGTCATTGTCCCGAAATCGGCGATTCAAGAAGGGGAAAAAGAAGGTTCTTCGTTACTTGGTATGGTTCGATATAGGGGCATAAATTGACTAAATCCTTATCTGGCAAGAGACTTAATTGATTAGTTCGTTCTAGAGCGAAAACAATTGACAAAAATCGCAGCAATGTCTGTCTCTATCGGGGTTTCATTCCTTATAACCCCCTCCATTGCATAACACAAATAGATTAATGGCAAAAAAGACTTGACAAAATCCCTCGATTTGACCTATACTTTTTATTATAATGGGAATCCGTGCCGAAATATATATAAGCCTTTTTAGTTCCGCTATAAGTTTGTCCGAGAAGCAATCGAGAAAACCATAAACGGGTCATTGGAGGAGCCTTATGCCAGAATCTAGATCTGAGATTATTTCAGTTAAAGTTAAAGAAAATGTCACCATGTTAGTGGAAGCGAGAAGTTTCGGTGGTGAACGGGAAGTATCCGATCAAATATTTGACTTTCAAAGTGTGGCTGATACAATTGAGGCAGTTACTGAATCGATCGCTGCTACGATAAGTAAAGTGAAACCCAAAAAGGCCACCGTAGAATTTGGGGTAGAAGTCAGGGTAAAATCTGGTAAACTAACCGCTTTAATTGTGGAAGGTGAAGGAAAGGGAAATTTAAAAATTACCCTAGAATGGGGAGGATAAATTGATTAAATGCTTACCCCAGAATCTCTACCCCCGTACACTGTCAGGTTAAAGTTAATCTATGGGTCAGGAACAGGCTTTTTTGTGGGACAAGGGTTAATTTTGACCTGTCTTCATGTGGTGAAAGATGCGCGGGATAATCGCGAGACTATCGAGATAATTTGGCAAGGTCAAATTTCTGGGGCTAAAATTATCAACTTACCGAATCTAGACGGGATCGATCTGGCTCTTTTACAATTAAACTCGTCTTTAGATCACAAATATGTCGATTTTGATCACGATTTACAATTAACAGATAAATTATACACTTTCGGCTATACCAACGATTATCCGAACGGTGATCCTAGTGACTTTGAGTATATAGGTTTAACGGGGGATGAAAACCCCTTAATCAAGTTTAAATTAGGGCAAGTACAACCCGGTTTTAGTGGTTCACCTCTGTTAAATTTACGCACGGGGAAAGTGTGCGGAGTGGTGAATAAAACCAGAGATGAGTACAGTGATTTAGGAGGAAGAGCGATTCCAGTTCAGACTATTTTTAAATATTTTCCGCAATTACAACCCCAAAAAAATGCCCATAATCCTTTTAAACCCACTTCCGGAGGTATTGAAGAAATTCAGCAGATTTTTGGCCGGGAACAAGAAATTAAAGATATTTTTGAGGTTTTAAATTCCGGCAGTAGTGCTGCTATTATCGGGGAAAGGGGAACGGGAAAAACCACCCTGCTTTGGGGAATTTACCATCAAGCAAGGGAGTATTTACTTAGTCATCGACAACCCTTGTATCTCAACTTAGAAGGATTAGCAGGAGATAAGGATTTTTATTATGAATTATGTCATCAGATTGGTATAGCTGCGAATTACGATAAACCGCTCAAAGGAACTAGATTAACTAGGGAATTAGAAAAACACAAAATCCTGTTATTATTGGATGTGGTAGATAATATGACTCAAAAATATTTCAGCTATCAGCTTAGAAGTCAATTAAGAGAGTTGGCTAATCGTCCCGATCCACCTTTAAGATTAGTAGTAGCGGCTAATCGTTCCCTTGATGTTTTATTTCCTGATAACAGAGGAGGTGATTCACCTTTCGAGGGAATTTGTCAACAATTTCCGATTAAATTATGGGATGAAGCTAAAATTAAAGAGTTTATTAGTCATCGTCTAATTCAAACCAGAGTGACTTTTACTGAGGAGGAAATAAGTTCTCTTGTTAGGCAAAGTCAAGGAAAGCCGCGAGAGGTGATGCAAAATTGTTTTAAACTTTATCAAACCAAAGTCAATAACTCAGCATCCCGAACTTAGGTTATAACTAAACAATAAGTTGATTTAATTTTTGGTTTGATCCTACCTTGATAAGGGGGGTTTGATCCCCCCTGCCCCCCTTGATAAGGGGGGTGCTGAATAGTAGGGTTGATTCATGAATCAACCCTACCTTGAGTAACACCTAACTACTTAATAAACCATCACCGGGTAAATAGCTAGAGATAAAAATTATGAAGGAAAGCACCGTCCCCAGAATTAATCTCGCTCCTAAACTCAAACGCGATTTATCTTTATGGAATCCTTTTGATTATCTTTTGCTGTTGTACTGGGTGTTTTATTTTCCCCAAGCAGTGCGCTGGTATGTGGAAACGAGAGGCGGCGGCGATAAATTAACCGAACAGAAAACATGGCGCGATAGAATGCAATTTCTCCGCGACCATCCCGTACAATTGCGTCTAGGGATTCAGGGTCTTCTCTTAACTGTAATTACCCCTCTGATTATCTGTAGCATAGCGGCAAATTTAGGACTTTCTGTTAATTGGGTGGGCGTGGTGTCCGGCGTGGTGTGGGGCGTGGTGTTGGGCGTGGTGTGGGGCGTGGTGTTGGGCGTGGTGTCCGGCGTGGGGTTGGGCGTGGGGTACGGCGTGGTGTGGGGCGTGGTGTTGGGCGTGGTGTGGGGCGTGGGGTACGGCGTGGGGTTGGGCGTGGGGTTGGGCGTGGGGTTGGGCGTGGGGTTGGGCGTGGGGTACGGCGTGGTGTACGGCGTGGGGTTGGGCGTGGGGTTGGGCGTGGGGTTGGGCGTGGGGTTGGGCGTGGGGTTGGGCGTGGGGTTTATATTCACCTTTCCCCGTCCTGATAATTGGCTAATCGGGCTTTTGGCTGGTCCCCAAGGGCGACTTTTTCCCCGTATTACCCTTCTACCGCTGCCGGGGTTAACCTCGACTCTACAACAATGGTTACAGCAAGACTGGGAAACGGCTATTAATAACCTCAATCAATACCTTCGGTACAGCCGCCAGTTTATTCCTGTCCTTGTCGCCGTTAACCGCGTTTTATCGCAATTCCCAGAGGCAGAAATTATCTATCGGGTCTCCCGTCTGGCAGAAAATCCCTCCGATTGGCAATTGTTAAAATATGCGTCCGCGAAACTGTTTTCTTTTCCTCTCAGCAAAATCCGTCTCGATACTCCTGCTCGTGCCGCCGCCGCCGGTTTTTGGTATCTTCGCCAACGGGACACCGAAAAAGCCGAAAAAGCCTTTGCTGTGGTACGTTCCCTCGCCTACGGGGAAGAAATGTATAGCCTCGCCCAAACTTTACACCGATTTAGTCTGGCAGCAACTCCCGATAGTATCGCTTCCCTGAAGGTTGCCCCTATTGCCGCAGAACCGTCATTACGTCCGCAAACTTGGCAAGCTATCAGCAGTTTAAATCGAGTTATCACAGAAATAGCTTTAGTCCAGGGAAGTTATTCCCAACAGACCAGATCCCTCGCTCTTAATCGGATTATCGGGGAATTAAGGGATATAACCGACCAACAGGCGGCCAATTTATACCAAGCAGAAACATTATTAATCCTTTCCATCGTCGCAACATGGGCAGACATTAGCGCATCCATCGCGGGAACGGTGGGAACGGTAACTATTACCCAACCGATTCCTAATCTCTACATTATCGGTGATCCGGTGATCGGTAAACGCTTTGTTGGTCGTGAGGATATCCTGCGGGAACTTCAGTCAATGTGGTCCGGAGATAACCTATCCTCCGTGGTTCTCTATGGTCATCGTCGCATGGGTAAAACTTCGATTCTACGCAATCTGGAGGCCTATCTCCCACCAGATGTCTCGGTTATCTACATTAATTTACAGCGCTTGGCCACAGTAACCAGCCTAGCCGAAGTTCTCCTGACTATGGCTGAGGAAATCGCCCAAACTTTGGCAATTGATGCCCCGGAAGAGGAAAAAATCTCCCAACATCCAGAAATGTATTTTAATCGTTATTTAGACCGTCTGATGCGCCAGATTCTGCCGGAAAAAGCTAAAACCGGTTTAATTATTGCCCTCGATGAGTTCGAGATAATTGAGGATTTAATCGAAGCGAATACCCTCCCCCGGAATTTCCTCGGCTATCTGCGTTCCCTTGTCCAGAGTAGTCCGCGTCTAGCTTTTGTTTTTGCCGGATTACATACCCTAGAGGAGATGACTGCCGATTATTTTCATCCTTTTTTTGGCAGTGTTTACCCGATTCCAGTTAGTTTCCTCTCTCCTGAGTCCACTCGCGTTATCCTCGCTAATCCCGTTGGGGAAGACGAGGATTTTCCCCTAGACTATACCCCATCCGCTTTGGACAAAATTTATCAACTTACCCACGGTCAACCCTATCTAGTACAACTGATCGGCTTTCATCTGGTACGTTTTTATAATAAACAGGTCTTTGAGTTGCAACGTCCCCAAGATATTCGTTTTCAGGTGGAAGATGTGGAAAAAGCCATCGATGCTGAGTTTTTCCAAAGGGGGAATTATTATTTTACGGGTGTCTGGAAACAGGCTAAACAAGATGCGGCCGGACAACAGGAAATTTTAATAGTTCTTTCTCCCCATCTGCAAGGATTAACCCGGGCAGATTTACTGTCCAGCACCGGATTAACTGCCACAACTCTCGACCGGGCCCTAAAAACCCTTGAAAATCATCATGTCATCGAATGCCAAGACTCCCATTATCGGATTGCTGTGGAATTATTCCGTCGTTGGGTATCGGAAACGAAACAAGAAACAATGACCTAAATTCTTTTGTTATATTTTTGGCTAATATCTCAGCCCAGAATGGGGCTTGCTTAATAAATGTGAAATGTAGGCAAGGTAAGGGTTTTGGGGGTCTGTCTTGCGAAACAGGTGCAAGGAGAGAATCGTGCTTCAAAACCTTGCGTCTTCATCGGCCCGCGTCCTGTAGGGGCGAAGCATTCGGGCAATAACCTATCACTGAAACCGTAGATTTTCTATCCGAATGCTTCGCCCGTACTTTTTTAGCAAACCCAAAATAAGGGGGTTACAGGGCAGCACGGATTCCCACTATAACAAAATAATAGAACAAATCTGGGAATTTGTCAAGGCCTTGGCAATTTTCCAGTTAAAATTGTTTGTTGAGATGGGGTAAGGGACAAGACCCGCCCGGCCCCGACGAAAAACTTTAGTATAATCAAGAACACTGAGTATTTATTAGCTTTTCTGTCTAAGATTGATGTTAAAGGCTGTTCTGTTCGATTTTAATGGGGTGATCATCAATGATGAACCGATCCATCAAGAGTTAATCAATGAAATCTTGATCGGGGAAAATTTACTGCCCCTAGGGTCGGAATTTGCGGAGTTATGTCTGGGAAGAAGCGATCGCGTCTGTTTGCGTAATGTTCTCACCCGTCGCGGTCGTCAAGTGACCGAGGAGTATCTGACCAAGTTAATTAACAAAAAAGCGAGTTTATACCGAGAAAGATTAGAAAAATTAGAGAAACTTCCTATTTATGAAGAGATATACTCTTTTTTAAAACGGGTTAAGGCCAGGGATCTACAAATCGGTTTGGTGACGGGAGCAATACGCTCGGAAGTAGAATCGATCTTGCAACAGACGGGCCTTGGGGATTACTTTAGTGTCATTGTCACCGGGGATGAGATTAGCACCAGTAAACCTCAACCGGATGGTTATTTACTGGCCGTAGAAAGATTCAATCGTTGGAATTTTAATCTACAGTTGCAACCCTGGGAATGTCTGGTGATTGAAGATACTTTTGCTGGTTGCGAAGCGGCAAAAAGAGCGGGAATGCAGGTGGTGGGAATCGCTCATACCTACCCCTTCCATTTTATGCAGAGAGTGTCTAACTGGGCGATCGATAATTTCTCCCAACTAGATCTCGATCGCGTGGAGAAAACTTTTAGCCAAATCGGGGATAAAAAGGAGCGATCGGGATTTTTAGGCAATTTTTGACCATCTAGGGGCGATTCACAAGCTGAAAATCCCTACTTGTAAAAATTGGCAATTCGTGTTATGCTAACGAAAGTGCTAAGAAAATGCGGGTGTAGTTTAGTGGTAAAACCCTAGCCTTCCAAGCTAATGATAGGGGTTCGATTCCCCTCACCCGCTTAAGCTGTTGTGCAGTAAACGTCTAAGGAATTATCGGTAATATCAACGGCGATTCTGACTTAGAGATCGCTATCTTCTAAATATCTCCGTAAATCTTTGGTGCGCTGCTCGGTGACATTTGCCAAACAAAAACCGTAAATCATGGGAGCTAGAGAGCCTCCCTCATAGGCACTTCTTTCAAATTCGCAACTGCTGTCTCTAAACTTAATCCAAGCTTGTTGGGCAGCAATTAATTTTTGTTTGCGAGCAGCTGACAGTTTTGGCAGTAGTTGTCGATAAACTTGATTTAACTTGCGATCGGCGTTTTGATAAGCGATGCTGGCACAAATGTTCATTTCGCTTTGAGTCTGGGGATTGTTACAGTTAGGATTTTGAGCTAGTTGCAAGTTCGTCGTTCCAGATGCGGGACTTGCAATGCTAGGGGTAGCCATCGCGACGGCCAATAAACTTGCTATGCTTAATAAGGTTAGTAAAAACTTGTCCATGGCTACTTACTTTAATGACGGTAAGAAGAAGATAACAGAAATGCGATCAAACCGACCATAGCTTTTTCATTCTGCTCAATTCGTTGGTTGGCTTGGTTAACTATATTTCATTATTTCCAAAAAAGTGGGTGGGTGGAACTAAATATAAGATGAACGTAGGTTGGGTTGAAGCATGAAACCCAACGCCTGCTCATGTTACGCTACCCCTAACCCATCCTACAAATAATTTTGCCTACCTGCTTAACTCTATTTCATTATTTCCAAAAAAGAAAATTAGAGGAGTTGATAACTAAAAAACCCAGACGGGAACTCGTTTATAAGCGGGGGTTCCACAGCGAGGATCGATTTTAGCTTTGAATAAAACATTGGCTTCGGGATAGAACATAAAGCCAACACCTTCGCGAATCGGACCGAAAATAAGTTCGATATTTTCTAATTTGCCGGCATCTCCTTGGACGGTGACTCGTTGATGTTCTTGAAGGCCCGCTTTTTTGGCATCTTCGGCGTTGATCAATAAACAATAACGGTGAGGCATTCCCCGATATTTATCGCCTACTTGATAAACGACGGTATTATGTTGTCCATAACTGCGTCCTGTTCCGAGAATCAGAGCAATTCCGGGTGCATTTTCTGGTTGATTGAAATCTTCCTTTTGCGGTGCTTTTAAAGTGGGTAAAAGCGTGACAGACATTTGTGCTTTTCCGGTCGATGTTGGAAAATGGGGTTCGGTAAAAATCCGTCCGCTAATGGTAAATTCGGTTTGGGTTTGATCTAATTGCCCGATCTTTTCATAACCCGGAATCGTTTTGGCGATTAACTGACGAATATAGGCGGTGTCGTGTAATCTCGACCAATCAATCGGGTTTGTGCCTAAAACCTTGACGGCAATATTTGTTAACAGTTCTACTTCCGAGATGACATCCACATGGGAACCCTGTAGATGACTGCTTCCCCGCTCGTTAAAACGGACAAAATTATTGCCCGATTCGGTTGTTGTCGGGTGAGGATTTTCAAAACGAGCGAAGACGGGTAAAATTACCGTATTTTGTCGGGCTAATCCCTGAAAATGTCCTAAATTTGGCTTAGTGGCTACATAAAAAATCGTATCAATTTGTGCTAAGGCTTTTTTGGCTTGATTTAAATCTGGATTTGCCCCATAAAGATTACCTCCCAAACAGAAAAGGGTGTTGATTTTTCCCCGTTCGGCCGCTTCAATTAATGCCCTGGTATCATAACCGCCAGTTATATTTAATGGCTTTCCTAAAAGTTGAGCAAGTGCCTCGGCGATTTCCTGACGTAATCTCACTGTAACGCCCATAGAACCGAAGCCCTGTACATTAGAATGACCTCTGATTGGCATGGTTCCGGCTCCGATTTTGCCAGCATTACCCGTGAGTAAGGCCGTGTTAGCGATACTGATGATATTATCGACACCATTTTCCTGTTGTGTAACCCCCATCGCCCAAGCGAAAACCACGCGCTCTAAATTGCCGAAAAGGGCGGCGGTTGCTTCAATTTCTTCTCGGGATAAACCGCAGGTTTTAGTAATAGTTTCCCAGGGTATTTGTCGGGCGTAATCTATAACAGATTGCCAATTTTCTGTATGGGATTCCAGATAATCCCACCGCACTAAATTTTGTTCAATTAAAGATTTTTGTAATCCGACGAATAGGGCGGTATCGCTACCCGGTATCGGCTGTAGGTAGAGAGTAGAAATATCGGAACCGCCCCGCAATAAAGATTTAATCGGAAAAGCGGGCGAGGAGAATTTGACCAATCCGACTTCAATTTGCGGGTTAATAATAATAATTTTACCGCCGCAATCACGAATTTGAATTAATTCATTCATCAGGCGAGGATGATTAGCGGGGGCGTTAGAACCGATCAATACCACACAATCGGCTTGTTTTAAACTTTCCAGACTGACCATTGAAGTCCCGGAGCCGAAAACCTGTTTTAATCCTACCGTCGATGCGGCATGACAGAGATCGGAACAATCGGCTAAATTATTACTTCCTAATGCCCGGAAAAATAATTGTAAGAGATAGGCGGCTTCATTAGAAGAACGTCCAGAACTATAGGAGGCAATAGTCTCGGACGGTTGATGAAAAGCTTGTTCAGCTAATCGATAAACTTCTTCCCAGCTAATACGTTGATAGTGACTTTCTCCGGCTTTTAAGAGGACGGGATAACTAAAACGACCCAAGCGGTCGCATTCTAAGGAGGTTAGGGACTGTAATTGAGCGAGATGATAGGTTTGAAAAAAATCGGTTTTAATACCTGGCATTAATTCGGAAGTAATTGCCTCGACACTTTTGAGACAACGTTGCAGACTTTCCCCCGCTTCGTTGACAAAACCGCCTTTTTGTCCCCCCGTTCCCCAAGCGCAAGCTAAACAGGCACTTTTATGATTTAAGGTTTGCCAGAGTTTAACCCCTTGAGGAGAGAGAGTTTTTTCTGCCCAATATTGCAATACGGGAAAACCCCCGCCCGCCTCAATTTTGTTGGATGTTTCTCGTTCGTTCATCGTTTTTTCTCTCGATTTTTTCTCAAATTCATCCGATAGGGAGAGTGTACCCAGTACAGTTGATTTTATCACTATTTTTCAAAAAGTGCATCGGCAACGGATAAACGACCGGGCAAGCTACGGTTAGTTGTTGACAATATCCTATGATTGTGATTTTATCAGACTAGGGAGAGGTCTATTAAAATGATAATTCTGATGGATGAAAATGAAAACTTTCAACATTTAGAAGAGATGATCGCCAATCTCCAAGTAAAACAGAAACAGATTCTGAAAGGGATGTTAGATTATCCGATTCAAATCGATTCGGCAATTCGGATACTTTCATATCCATCTCGGCAATTGGCAACAACTCATAATAATATAACCAGAATACATAAAATTCTTAAAGAATTGGAAAAACAAGGATTGGTTAGTTTCCACGATCCTCAATATTCTTTCACCGAGTTGGGAAAGGAAATAGTAGGACACCTTAGCGATAAGAGTCCAACCCCAAGACGGGATGCACAGAGAAAGGAAAAACTGCAAAAAAGCTACGATTTTTTAGAACTCCATAGACAAGGATTAAGCTATCAGCAAATAGGGGATAAATACGGCATAAGTCGCGAGCGCGTTCGTCAAATTCTTGCCAGTAACCCCGAATTTGAAGCTTATCGGCAAAAACAAAAGGAAAACAATTATCGTTGAACGACTGTAAGAGGATCGGAAGAAAAGTGTCACATTGAATCCCAACCTTGTCTTGGATAATTTCAACATGATGTTGAGTTCGCTGTCACCCTTCGGAGATAATCAGGTATTGATTTATGTCCATATTCCAAAAGTGTTAAGAATTGTGTGCGATTGCCCCACCTCTTGACTAAGTTGTTAGAACAAGTTTCTTTATTCTATGTTAAAATGTTTGCGGTTCATTTTTTGGTCTGATTTGTTGTTGTATTGATCGGACAGTACCTGATGAGCCTTTCTTGGTCAACTGTTGAGGTTGATGCGTTTCATTTTTGAATTGGCGAACCGATGAAATACTTATTAACAAAATCACTAATCGCCACGGCGGGAATTACCTTCTTTACTCTCCTTTCTCCTTTCAAGACCCTAGGGGCAACCTTGGATAGTTTTCAGGTATTCGGCGATAGCCTATCGGATCCAGGAAATTTATATCAACTAACGGGCGGTCTTTACCCGCCTAGCCCCCCCTACGCAAACGGGCGCTTTTCTAACGGTTCGCTCTGGATCGAGTATTTACAGCAGGATTTCGGACTGCCGAATAGCGCGGTGCTGAATCTTGCCTACGGGGGAGCCACCAGCGGTCACCAGAACGTCGCCGAACAAGAGTTCGGGGGGGATTTTCCAGGATTACTCGACGAGATCGGCGCGTTCGCCACGAACCCGTTCCTATCAACTTTCGACGCTCGCGATCTCTTCGTCGTGTGGGCCGGGGCTAACGACTATCTTTTCGGCTTCACTACCGACCCCGATGCCGTAGTCGGTAACATTATCGCTGCGGTTGAAACCCTGATCTCCCCTGCGATCGGTGCGAAAACGGTAATCGTTCCGAATCTACCGGATCTCGGTAAATTACCCAGTCGGGCGGGAATACCGGGGATGACGGATCTAGCCCTAGAGCATAATCAGAAATTAGCCACGGCGCTTCAAGCCCTCCAAAACGCTCCCTCGACTGCGGCCACTCTCATCCCGCTGGATATCTACTCTCTCTTCGAGAACACCTACAACGATCCGTCTCGCTACGGTTTAACCAATGTCACGGATGCTTGTTTGAATACCAATACCAATACCAATACCTGGCAGATCTGCGCGAAACCCTCCGAGTATCTTTTCTGGGACAGTTTCCATCCCACGACCGTAACCCATCGAGCGATCGCCGGTCTCGCCTCGACAACCCTTGCCAGCGTTCCCGAACCGGACGCAACAGGTGCGATCGTTATCGTCGCTTTTGTCGGTTTGGGTGTTAAAGTGGCGCAGGTAACGATGAAAAGAAAACCGAACCGAGCCAGCGATCCCACTTTCCGGGTAAAAGCGGTTGAAGGGAGGAGTAAATCTTTACCCGGGTAGGTAGAAAAATCGTTATGCCATTTTTCAAAAGTAATGGCAGAGATGGTTAATTGCCCTCACCCCCAATCCTTCTCCCAGAAAAGAAGAAAAGAGTAAGATACTTTGAGGTTGGGGAGGGCGAGTCCTAGTGGGAGCAGGTTGGGCAAGTTAGCGGTATAGATGCACGCTGGGAGGGGTTAATTATTAGTATCGTCTCGTTTAGGGGGGATGGGAGTACACTTCTTCTGGTTACACCAATCCTCTAAATTTCTAAGATAGGAACTTGGTCTCTCCTTTTGGGCTTTATCGAGAGCATTTCTGGCTGTTGCCTGATCTCTGTACACCGAAACAAGTCTGTATTTTCCGTCACGCTGATATACTCTAATACCTAAGCTCTCCTTCCCTAATGTTGCCTCTAGTTTTTTGATGTCTTTTTCTGGAATTTCCTTCGACCTATAGCTCCCGAAAATAACAGCCCACAAATCCCCTAACTTCTCTTCTGATCCTGGTTTAACCGATGATTGACTCGATGCCTGATCCAATGCCCCCTCAGCACTATCGACTAATTCTTGGTCAACTTCCTTCGCCTGAGTCGCAATAGCATCAACAGATTCTTGTAATCCTTTTTGTTTTTCTGGATCATTTCCTTTTGGTGATTTATATTTCTCAATCAATTTTTTTAAAGCTTCTTTAATCTCTTCCAAAGATATTATATATTGAGACGATTCTTTTGCTTCTTTTGCTTCTTTTCCCCCTGGTTTATTTTTCTTTGCCGCTAACTCTATCAGTTTTTCGGTGGCTAAACGGTTTGGATACTCAACTGCTAAGTCCAAAAGATCCCTTTCATATCCTAATCTTACTAGACTACTGTAAGCTGTTTTTCTTTGTGGTTCTGCTGTTTTTGTCTCATCAAGAAATGTTATTAACGATGTTAGAGCTTCGTTTCGGTCAAGCTCCTGTTGGCTTTGGTTATAAGAGTAAGTAAACCAGGCTCTTCGGTTTGTGTTATGCAATGGACGGGGGTTATAAGGGATATAACCCTTATATAGAAAGGCATTTAGCGATTTTTGTCAATTGTTTTTGCTCTAGAGCGAACTAATCAATTAAGTCTCTTGCCAGATAAGGATTTA
>NZ_JADBSZ010000238.1:0-5522 GCF_020246425.1 Microcystis sp. M079S1 | reverse complement strand
GGAACGGGTGATGGGGGTAGAGGTGGACAGTGCGATCGAGCATTTGGATGAGTTGGCCCGCAGTCGCGGCTATAATGTGGTTAATCTGCCTTTACTCGATCGAACGGTGACAGCTTGGACAAAGTTAACCACGGCGGTCCCAGAGGGAAAAGCGCAACTAGAGACGCTCGTGACGGGAGTGCATACTAGGGTCGATAATTATGAAATTATCGCTAGTTCTGTGGAAGCGATGGGTTTAGCTTTATCTGCCCAGAAAAACCCCATTTTAAGCAGTGGTAAGTTTCGACAGGCAATTACTGCTTTACCCGCAGAAAATGATGGTTATTTTTACGTCGATTGGCGACAATTGCAACCGGTAATCGAGGCAAAATTCCCGATCGTGCGGGTGTTAGAATTGTCGATTAAGCCTTTATTTAATAATCTGCGTTCTCTTACTATTAGCAGCCAAGGTAGCGAAAATTCTGTGCGTCGGGGAACGATTTTCTTTAACCTGGGAGTGAAATCGTAAGTTGAGGAGGGGTTAGGTGATCATCACGTCTGCAAATCATCGCTTAATCGGATTATCCGCTATAACCCACATCCCTTGATCATGTTTTATTTTGTGTATTCTCGCTCTTAACCTCTTGAGTTTTTTCACTGTTATTAGTTTCATCAGGTGATTTTAACCAAGAATTAGCGATAGACTGAATAATTTTTCGTTTTTCTTCTAAGGCAATCTCTGGTTCCAGTTGTTCCGTCGCTGATAGTAAAATATTTAACTTACCAGTATTATAAAGCTCTTTATGATAATGATCCAAACGCTCATTAGCAGCTTTACCTTGATTAAAAGTTAACACTGTCACGGCTTCTAGAACTATACCACTAAAAATAGCCGCACTTCCACTACTTAGAAAGCCCGGATTATTTTTTGACAAATCGTAGATACCAAAACCAATCAAAGAAAATCCAGCAATTGAAGCTAGTATTGATCCTAAAAACCATGCTCCCGCTTGCCATCTTACACGTTTGTGATCCTCATCTATCTCTTTCGATAGGTCTTTTTCACTTTTATATTTTAATTCTTCAAATTTCATAGAGTTAGCATAGGCTAAAGCGATCTGATTAGCATACAGTGTATATGTGTAAGTCTCTTTCTTGCTTTGATCTCGATCAAGAGATTTAGAGAATAGTATCCACATAACTCCTATTTTCTTACTAGAACCAGCAGAAAATGGCAGACACAATCCATGAGATATAGATAATTTTTTGAAGAGTTCTTCTGTGGTTTTATTTGGCTCTAACCATTGTTCAGACTCCTTACTATACACATTTGAAGATATTTCTTCAAAAGCTTTGATGAAACTGCGTAAATCTTCATCTGGAGTAGGTACAACCTCACCTATGGAAAAATATGCTTGGCAAATCATATTTTTCTTATATGGAATTACAATAACCGATTCAGCTTTTAAAGCTTCACGAGTCTCAGAAACTGCTTTATATAGCATATTTTTAGGAGATTCTCGGACTATTTTATCGAGAGATGTGTGAAGACTTTCGAGAATTTTGTTGTGATTACTTAAAAGATTCACAAAGTTTTTCTTTTGAAAAGCAATGGCCACCTGTCGAGCAAAATGTTCAATAACCTCCTGATGTAATTCCTTGAAAGCATAAGGTTGAGAATGTTCGAGACAAATCACACCAATTATCCTTTCGTCCTTGTCTTTTATGGGTACGGCTAAAAGCGAATGAGAGGTATCTTTTAAGGCATATTTTTTCAAAATATCACCATCATTCTGGTTTTCCCCTTCAACTTCAGAACCATCATAGGTAAAAATATTATAGCGTTTTTCAGTCTGCTGAGGTACAAAAGTTATGGGTTTTAGCCACTCATGCAAAAGGGAAGAAAAATAGCTGTACCTCACTAGCTTAGGAAACGCTATAGATTTCCTCTTTTCAATTTCTCTTGAGATGCCTTCTGATTTATTTGAGTCAAAATATCCCGTGAAAGAATACATAGGCCAATTGGCTTTGAGTTGCCACTCTCCTTTAATATTACGGATTACCACATAGCTAAATAATTCAGATAGTATTGATACATAATTATTCCATTGTTGTTCAGTTTCCTGTTGTTTCTCAAGATTAGAACAACTTGGATAGCCTAAAAATCTAAGATCATCTTTTACCAGTGAGTAGGAATATTCAGCTACATCTTTTAACAATTTATCTGTATTATCTGTTGCAGTTATGTTTTGAATAGCTTCAGCAAAATCTTCGAGAGCCTTAGATCTGAAGGTATTTTCCAATAAAATGTTCTGGTCGTTGATAATGCTGGCCGCTTGACTAGCGAATAGCTCCACGGCAAATTTTTCAACTTTAGAAAATGGTTCTTCCGAATATTTATTCAAGTATAATGCTCCCACAAGGCAGTATTTTTGTTTTTCATCAGCGATTTTCAGGGGAACAACTAGCTTATATTTGACATCCGGATGTTCTGGAGCGGGAGTAACACTTATCTTATCTGGTTGCTCTGAAGATACTAGAACTAACTTATCATTCTCTCTAGAAAATTCTAGAGTTTTGTTTAGCTTTATCGCTTGAAAAGTAGTACCAGTATTTTCTCCTTCTAAGCGAGGGGGTGATTCTTTTCCAGGTGGATAAGTATAATGTTCTCCCGTAGCTCGATATTGATTATTACCTAAATGTTGAAGCAGATGAATACTAGCCGAACCTGCACTTGTAACTTGTAACGCATAATCACAAATTTGGCGAAGTAATGCTGTTTTGTCTGGATTGACCACCAATGTAGCCATTTCTGAACTAATCTCGTTCGAGAATTCTAAAGTTTGTGTGCGCTCAATAACTGTAGCGGCACTGAGAGCAATACTTTCGATCAAGTCTCGATCGTAAACAGTAAAATAATCTGGTTTTTTCTTATAGCAACAAATCACCCCAATTATACGATTAGGTTTATTTTTGTTATTGATTGGTATCACTGGAACCGCTAATAAAGAAAGTTTATCACCGGGGTGTTTGAGGGTTGGAACAAAATTTTTATCTTCAAAAGCGTGAGGAACAATTCTACTTTTACCATCCTCTAACACAGCACCGACAATCCCGACACCTTTTTTAAATGGATGTGTACTTTTTTCTGTTTTTTTGGAAAAAATACCTTTAGCAGAAGCATATTCTTTAAGAAATATTTCCTTTTTGTCAGAGTCATAAGCTACCGAAAAATAATTGCAGTTATCGCAACCGAGCTTATTTTTCAATTTTTGCAGTATTTGTGTAATCAGAACTTCGCTTTTTAAGTCATCTCCCATTTCATTAATAATTTCTTCAAAGACTTCTTGATTTCTTTTTTTGAAAAATTCTACGATCGCTTGGGCAAAAATTCTACCAAAATCTTTAAGAAATTCTCTAAGTCTGTAGTCTGACGGTTCATAAGGCGTTCCCTGTGTTTGATCGAGAGTAATAATAGCTATTGTCCTATTTTGATACTTGGCCGCCAATCCAATCCAAGAAATAATATCCTCTGTTGCAGCCTCTTTCGTCCAACCCAATTCATCTAGTTCCTTTTCTTTGTTTTTGTCTTGAATCTTATCTATGATTAATACTGTGTCTCTATCAACATTTTTGATTAGCCTGTCTTTTTCGATACTTTTCTGAAGGTTTCGATCGGCACGATAACTGGCTCCACTTTGTTGATCGTAACCCGGTTGAGGATCATACCTAAATAAATATCGATTACCTTCTTCAGTTCGGTTGTCAACTAATGAGATACTAGCCCTATCATACCCGACTGGATCCCTTTTTAAATATTCAAAAGCCCTATTGACCAAAGAATCTAAGTTATCAGTTCTCCATATATCCTGCTTAAATTTTTCCAGAGATTTTTTATATTTTATTTCCGATACAACTGCCTGTAGATATGCTTTAAAATTCGTATAATTTATTGGACAAATGAAGGGATATATGTTCCTCATCATCGCTTTTTCCATATTATCTTCTATCTGGTCTTCTTCAATTCCAAAAATGACAAAAAATCCCAAAATCTGGCTCTGTTTCTCTATCTTTTCGCTAAAGTAAATCCAGTCATTACAATGTTCGCTATCAACCCATAAAATCAAAAGATCGATATCACTCAGATCATTACAAAATAGTTTTTTTTCATCTTTATTTTCTTTGTATTTTTTGAGTTCGATTGATTTATCATTGTTTAATAAATTTTCTATCGTTCCCAACATTTCTTGACGATATTTGCTAAAGTTATCATCATCGTTAGAGAGATTAAGAAATAATATTTTAGTATCCATATAAATCTATCCTCAATTTGTATAGAGAGACAAAAAAACGAAAACACTCACTCCCCCTTTGCCCTTCTTCCAGTCAGTACCTCACCTCGCTACCAAGAAGATGATGAAAGTATCTGAGATTTTTTGCGCCACCAATTTTGAGTCAATCCAGATATATAATCCAACAATTAAGTCAAGCAAGTCATCCACAAGGAGTTTTAAAACTATCCACGTTTAGACCTACAACCATTCTAGGCTCGGCTACTAAGTATAAATACTAAACTGAAACAATTTGTTACATTAGGATTTGCTGAAAAAGTTTGTTGATGGGGTTAGGAGTCGGTGGTCAGCAGGGCAACTCAGAATAATAGAATAACCTCTTACACTGTGAAGCAGGACTCTTCGCCATTGTTTCTGCCACTTTTTGGGCAAAAAAAGCCCAAAACCATTTTTTAGCAGAACTTACACCGATATTCAGCCAACTCTTGGTAAGAGATTTCCGACAAGCCGCCGAACTGTTCCGCCAGCAAGGAAACGCTGCGGCCTATGAAAAGGTTATGGAAGTCCTACGGCAATTAGGCGCGGTCTAGTCCTTTTTCTCGGGTTGAGCGAATCAATAGGTTAAAGAAAACCTCTCAATTTTAGGGGGAAAACGAAACCCAACAGCCAACACCTCAATCCGTCTGAATGAGCGATCGCTATTCTCCTCCTCCCATGGCTTTTTGTGGGGTTTCCTTGGGTCAATCCAACCGACGGTAATTGCTATGATTACTATAGGATTTGAAAAGGGCGCGCGTTCGGCCTTAATTGGAGTCTTAGGACAGGATGACCAAGCACTAATTTTATCTAGTCCCGTGGGAGCATTATCTTTTATCGGCGAAAATAGCCTTTTAGTCGCCGCTAGTCGCGATTTAAATCGTTTTTGGACTCAGGTAGAGGAGGGTTTAGAAGCAGATAGTCCCCTACAGGAATTAATAACACAGGTCTTAAACCGCTTCCAGTCGCCTTTAGGT
Organism: Microcystis sp. M079S1; assembly: GCF_020246425.1. NCBI lineage: Bacteria > Bacillati > Cyanobacteriota > Cyanophyceae > Chroococcales > Microcystaceae > Microcystis > Microcystis sp. M079S1. The sequence continues at coordinate 238 of NZ_JADBSZ010000238.1, read as the reverse complement.
TTAAATTTGCCTGAAGACGTTTTTAGCTGGGTTAGAGGCGAATATAGTCTCGCTCTCGTGCCTAGTTCAAAGGGGATGGAACCCGATAGTGTTTTTCTAGGGGAACGGGTGATGGGGGTAGAGGTGGACAGTGCGATCGAGCATTTGGATGAGTTGGCCCGCAGTCGCGGCTATAATGTGGTTAATCTGCCTTTACTCGATCGAACGGTGACAGCTTGGACAAAGTTAACCACGGCGG
>NZ_JADBSZ010000237.1:0-8214 GCF_020246425.1 Microcystis sp. M079S1 | reverse complement strand
TAAATCCTTATCTGGCAAGAGATTTAATTGATTAGTTCGCTCTAGATAGAAAACAATTAACAAAAATCGCCAAATGTCTTTCTCTATAAGAGTTTCATTCCTTATAACCCTGTACGTTGCATAAGACAAACCGAAGAGCCTACTTTTAGAATGGCAAAGTCTGCTTTTTTCCGTAAATGTTTGAATTTTTGGCTTAGGGTGAAAGATGGAGGAAATCGCAATCTCAGAAGATTTCAATTGTCTGACTACAGTTCTAAAGCTTCGTAGATGTATAATTTATTCAAAAAACCGACGGTGCTGAAGTGATAACTAGGTAAAGGCGGAGGGAACCATAATTCCGTTTGATAAACGCTGAAAATAACAAAATTCTTTCTAGATGTGTTAGTGGCGATTGCTTCTTGTAAAAAAGGATGACCCGTATCCACCAACATTTTACAGTAACCCCGCAAGAGAGCCTGCACCTCGATGGAAGCTTGCGCCCGAGCGCAGACATTATCCTTAAGATAGCTAGTTAACCTCTGGGAAGCGTATTGTTCGTAATCTTGACGATTGGGGTTAGTTGTCAGCAATATCCCCGCAATTCCCCCTAAAACCACTCCTACCACCATTCCCCCTAACCGTGCCAATTTCATAAGCTCTCAAATCATCACTCACTTACCCTAACCATAGCCCGAATTAGGATAAAAAACCTGTTGTCAACGATTCGTTTTCTGGTATAGTAGATATGTGTAAGGCGAGCGTAGCCAAGTGGTTAAGGCAGTGGATTGTGGTTCCACCACTCGGGGGTTCGAGTCCCCTCGTTCGCCCTCTTTTTAAGGATCGCTGATGATTAGGCTTTGAGGGAGTCGATTGCCACTTACCCGCTCAAATCCCCAATCAATTCGTTATCGGTAAAACCCTACACCCCACACCCTACACCCCACACCCCACATCCTGTCCCCACGAAAAACTTTTTGCCGCAAACCCTACTTACCAGTTAAGACGGCACTGGAGAAGCGGAGTAGCGATAACGTGATAGTTTAGATCCGATCGGTAATGTGATGTGAGGAAAATAATGACCAGAGTAAATCCGAAGTTAATTATTCATGGGGGAGCGAGTTCCCTAGAGGACAAAGGTGGTTTAGAATCAGTCCGCGATTCTCTCCGGGGGATTGTTAAGAATATTTACAACCTCCTTGACAATGGTGCTAGTGCTGTGGAGGCGGTGACGAAAGGATGTATGTTACTGGAGGATGAACCGCGATTTAATGCCGGGACCGGTTCGGTGGTGCAATCGGACGGTCAGGTGCGAATGAGTGCAGCCTTGATGGATGGTCGTCACCAGCGTTTAAGCGGTGTCATTAACGTCTCGCGGGTACAGAATCCCATTAGCCTGGCTCAATTTCTCCAAAGTCAAGAGGATCGCATTCTCTCGGAAATTGGAGCTGCAGATCTGGCCCGAGAATTACAAATTCCCCTCTATGATCCCCTCACCGATTATCGGATTCAAGAATGGATGGAGGAAAGAAAGACGAATTTTAATCGCAAAATGGCCCGTTTATTCGCCGATTCGTCAGCGCAACGGGGAACTATCGGGGTAGTGGCCCTTGATCAGCAAGGAGACATCGCCGCCGGAACTTCTACCGGGGGGAAGGGATTAGAAAGAATCGGTCGCGTTAGTGACAGTGCCATGCCGGCCGGCAATTATGCGAATCCATGGGCAGGAGTAAGTTGTACGGGGGTCGGGGAAGATATTATCGATGAATGTTTAGCCGCTAAGGTGGTCATTCGCGTCACCGATGGTTTTTCCCTCGCCGCTGCCGTGGAGAAATCCATGCGCGAATCCCAAACTAATGGTCGGGATCTGGGCATGATTTCCCTTGATCGTCAGGGGAATATTGTTTGGGGGAAAACGGCGGAAATTCTCTTGGCTGCCTATCACGACGGTCAGGCGATCGGTGATACCCTAGAATGGCACGGTGAAAATGTGGGTTTAATCGGTCATGTAGCCGTCGGATAGTGGAACAAACTGCGATCGAGCCTAGTCTTTTCGGTTAATCTGTACAAGATACTTCTTCTCGAAAATCTCCGTGTGGCAATATATTATTCCTATTTTTGACCCCGATGTGAAAAACTGGTCAGCCGAAGCGCGATTATTGCGCTGGATGACTTTTTTGTGGCTGTTAGTCGGGTTAGTGGTGCTTTTTTCCGCTTCCTACGCTCTGGCTGACAGTCGCTTTGATAACGGACTATACTATTTTACCCGCCAATTAATCTGGCTTTGGATTGGCTTAATTGGCTTTAATTTCCTGGTGCGATTGCCGATCGAGAAACTCCTCAAAATCGCACCCTGGATGATTTTATTAGTTTTAGGATTAATTTTGATCACTCTTATCCCCGGTTTGGGAACTAATATCAACGGTGCCACCCGTTGGATTAAAATCGGGCCGATTCTCTTGCAACCGTCGGAATTTATGAAACCGTTTCTCGTCCTGCAAGGGGCGGCGGTTTTCGGTGGTTGGCCGCGTTTAAATGTCAATCAACGGTTAACTTGGATCGCTATTTTTGGGCTAATTCTAGCCGGCATCCTCTTACAACCTAACTTGAGTACCACTGCTCTGTGTGGTATAACTCTCTGGCTGATCGCTCTTGCCTCCGGTCTGCCTTTATCCTACATGACCAGCACCGCTTTACTGGGTTTAACTATGGCCGTGGTTAGTGTTACTTTCCGCGAATACCAGAGAAAACGGATTTTGTCTTTCTTAAACCCCTGGCAGGATCCCCGGGGTGACGGTTATCAATTAGTGCAGAGTTTGCTGGCGATCGGTTCTGGCGGAACCACCGGCAGCGGTTACGGTTTATCCCAACAAAAATTATTTTATCTACCCTTCCCAGATACGGATTTTATTTTCGCTGTCTTTGGCGAGGAATTTGGGTTTATTGGCGGTATTTTACTGTTAATCATGCTATTTCTCTACGCTACTCTCGCCCTGATCGTGGCGGTTAAATGTCGTCATCGCATCAAAAAATTAGTGGCGATCGGGGCGATGGTAATTTTAATCGGTCAATCCCTGTTAAATATCGGTGTGGCCACTGGTTCTTTACCCACTACCGGCTTACCTTTCCCTCTCTTTAGTTATGGCGGCAGTTCCAGTTTAGCCAGTCTCTTTTTAGCCGCCCTCTTAATCCGGGTGGCTAGGGAAGAAAATGACCCCGATCCAGTTCCCACCAGTAAAAAAAGTCCTCAGAAAACTGTCTCGGTTTTCAGTCATCAGTGATGGATTATGAATTATGAATTATGAATTATGAATTATGAAGTGGGGAGTGGGGAGTGGGGAGTGGGGAAGCTGTCACCCCAAAACCCCCCGCAACGCGCACGCAGTGACCCCCCTATCTCCTGATTCCTGACTCCTAACCCAATGTTCGACAAAGATAAGCAAAAATTATTTATTGATTCCAAAAACTTGAGAATATTTAAATTAACATTCCGCAATATTTACAAATTCTTAAGAATTAATTGAGAAAGATTTTTATTTAACAACGATGTTACAATGGTTACAGCGATTTGACAGAATTTCATAATGGGTTATTCTGTGCTTTTTTGGGCAGCAACGGTTGAAACCCTTGCCACACCTAGAAGGTAATCCTAATTAAGACAGGTAAATGAGTCAATTTCACCAACAACGATGCTCTTTTTTTTGTGTAGTTTTATTGCAAAAAAAAAGTTTTTTTGACAAAAAGCACAAAGTATGATATAGACCCAATGGATTTCTGGCTGCGAGTAATTATTGCAGAGAAGGGAAAGGGGAAAGGGGAGAAGGGAGAGGGGAGAAGGGAGAATAAATAGGGTTTGCGGCAAAAAGTTTTTCGTGGGGGCAGGGTGTGGGGTGTGGGGTGTGGGGTTTTACCCATTTTCAGGGGGTCAATTACCTAATTTTCAGGGAAAAAGTGCCTAAATTTCCCCCCCGATCACCCCAATGTCTGGCACTTTTTGATGGGAAAAAAGTCTAAAATTCTTATCCAACAAGGTTTTTAGATTTATTCAGCAAGCCCTAAATAGGGTTTGCGGCAAAAAGTTTTTCCTGGGGGCAGGGTGTGGGGTGTAGGGTTTTACCCATTTTCAGATGGTCAATTACCTAATTTTCAGGGCAAAAGTACCTGAATTTTCCCCCCGCTCACTCCCAGGGCTGGTACTTTTTGATTTCCAAAAAGTCTAAAAGTCTTATCGAAAAAATCGGGTCTAAAACCTCGCCTTTTAAGGCGAAAAGTTTTTGGAGCGGGGCATAAATCCCCGTTACAAAAACGGCCTCCTGCCCCCTGCCTCCTGCCCCCTGCCTTCGTTAACCAACAAGGTTTTTATACTAAATCCGTTGAGTATAGGCTACATATCAGGAGAGGCACTCATGCAAGAGGCACTCATGCAAAAGGGGGAATAAATAATCAGTCTTTAATAACCGGATTTAGTATTAGATTTATTCAGCAAGCTCTAATTAAAGATTTTATTAAGATTTCTGGCCATAGCCGCTCCCCGCTCCCATGCAGTCTCAACCAGAGTTTTAGCCTTAACCAAGCCGTATTACCCCGCACCCCAGAGGAACTTTCGCCAATTTTGTCGGCAAGGTGTGAAGTAACCCCCGTTCCCCGTTCCCTGGCCAAACCCTAGAAATCATCGGGAATAATCCATTGGGTCGGTTGCGTCAGTTTTTTCATTCTAGCGGCTTCTGCCATTGCTAATATTTTTTCCAAAGAAGTTTCGGCAATAAATTTGGCTGCTTCGGCGGCATGAGCTTGATTGGGGCATTTATCGCCTAAAATACAACCATTTAGGCAATCTACAGCACAATTTACCTGTTTTTCCATAAAAAATTTCTTTTTCTGACTAGATTTGGCCTTTATATTTTAACCCAACTTTTTTAAGTACCTAAGCAAAATTAATTACACCAAATCCGTTTTTAATAGTGCGATTAACTCCTAAGTTATGGATTGTTTCTCCCCGCTTGCTGCTAGGCCGCTCCCCACTCACCCCTCTCGACTTTACTATACTTTTTAAACAGGATTTAGTATTACACATCTTGCTAATCCTTTTGCCGCTCTCAACCCTAGCTAAGTAATTATGCCAGTTAAGAAAGCGGCACGCTTAACCTTTCCCTAACCCATAAATTGCTATACATTTTAATTGTGTGAGGAGTGAGAAGAAAGCAAAGTCCTTGGGGTCGAAACACGGCAAGACTCCCAAGGGCTTTTCCATGTCTAGGGAACAGTTGTCAGTCATGAACCAGCCTCAAGAGCGAGAACCTTTTGCCAGTTTAGTTTTATATCATCTCTTTAAATGGTCGATCGTTAGCCCAACCCTACACGGCTATTTTCGCGGTCGCGTTTACGGAGTGGAAAATGTCCCCCGGCGTCATCCTCTGATTATCGTCTGCAATCACGCCAGTTACTTCGATCCACCCCTATTATCCTGTGCCGTGCGCCGTCCCGTAGCTTATATGGCTAAAGAAGAATTATTTACCATCCCGATTTTAAAACAGGCGATCGCTCTTTATGGGGCCTATCCCGTCAAACGCGGCAGTGGTGATCGCGGGGCAATTCGGGCGGCGATGGGAGCATTAGCGGCGGGCTGGGCAGTGGGAGTGTTTCTGGAGGGAACGCGCACCGAGGACGGATTGATCCATCAACCAAAGCTAGGTGCGGCGATGATTGCCGCTAAAGCGGGAGTTCCCCTGTTACCCGTCAGTTTGTGGGGGACAGAAAAGATTTTTCAAAAAGGTTCTTCTTTTCCCCGTAGTATTCCCTTAACTATTCGCATCGGGGAAGTGCTGCCGCCACCGATTTCTAGCAAAAGAGAAGCTTTACAGGCAGTTAGCGAGCGCTGTGCCGAAATTATTAACGGATTACACGCCCTCGGACGCTAAATCGACCTTTTAAACAGGATTTAGTCAGCGAAGACGCATTTTAACCGCCTATCCTTAGATTAGCTAAATCTCTCCCCCCCTTTGCCCTAGGGTTGATTCATTTAAATTAAGTACAGCTGATTTTGAGTCAATAAATTTGACTGAAGATTCTCAAGTTTATCTTTCTCTAACCAAAAGAGTTAGTCACAATAACTAATCTTTAATCCTCTGCCAATATTTATTATGAAGAGATTGATAAAGCTTGTTCCCAAGCCACTAAAAGCCTATCTCTCTTCAAATTGTCTGAGAGTAAATCCTGTTAATATTGATACCAAATCCGGGTATTAAAAACTGATTATTTATTCCCCCTCTTGCATGAGTGCCTCTCCTGATATGTAACCTATACTCAACGGATTTAGTATGATTCTGTGGGAGGAATCTCCTGGGGTAGTATAAATGTAGAGGGAGAAACATTACCCCTCAAGGCGCGAATCGCCGAGCGTCATCAATTCCCAGATCAGGTTTCGAGGTAACAAGCCCTAGCTTGAAAAATTTGCTAAGATATATATAATCAACTTAAAAGGAGGAATTTATCAGACTATGACTATTACTGACGTTCAAGTAAATCTCTCGACCTCAGAAGATTTTTTAGATTCTGAATCATTAGCACAGATTGATTTAATGCAGCAAAAAATTCAAGAATATCTCCAAACCTTATCATTAGAAAATTTTAAAACTATTCTAGAATTTGCTACTTATTTATCAGATAAAGAGAGTGAGAAAGCAATCCAAGAAATTAGAGAAATTCCGAATATCCTAGAAAAATTAAAAGAAGCTGAAATGGATTTACAATCAGGTCGTCTCATTGATTGGAAAAACTCAGATGATTTATAAAGTCGGTTCTTCGTTACTTGGTATGGTTCGATAGGGGGGCATAAATGGACTAAATCCTTATCTGGCAAGAGATTTAATTGATTAGTTCGCTCTAGATCGAAAACAATTAACAAAAATCGCCAAATGTCTTTCTCTATAAGAGTTTAATTCCTTATAACCCTGTACATTGCATAAGACAAACCGAAGAACCATAAAGTCTGTTTAACAGCTAAAGCTAATAAAGTTTATTCTGAAGCTGATTCAGTCTTGAGAAAGAGGATTGCTAAGTGTTTAAAGATTCTTCAGGAAACGCCCAAAAATCACCCTCAAATTAAAGCATTAAAGGGAGAATTTGCTGGGAAGTATTGCTTCCGAGTCGGAGACTATCGGGTTATTTATATCGTTGATGATAGTCAATCTCAAGTTATTGCCTTACTCATTGAACATCGCAGTCAAGCTTACCGCTAATAAAACACGATGAATACAACAGAAATAAAAATTAGCACCCCAGATAGGTCTAGTCCTTTTTGTTGGGTTGAGCGAATAAATAGGTTAAAGAAAACCTCTCAATTTTAGGGGAGAGCGAAACCCAACACCTAAATCCGTCTGAATCGGCGCTCGCTATTCCCCTCCTCTCATGACTTTTTGTTGGGTTTCCTTACGTCAACCCAACCGACGGTAATTACTATGATTACTCTAGGATTTGAAAATGGCGATCGCTCTTACTACTCTCTCATGACTTTTTGTGGGGTTTCCCTGCGTCAGCCCAACCTACGCTAATTGTTATGATTGCTATATGATTTTTAGTCAGTTCGCAGACTATGGTGAACAATCAGTACAGCTTCACCTGATGACATCCTCTGTATTGTAAAGTTTCAATACAAATATGGTCATATATAGTCATTCATGGTAATATGTACAGACAAAACTATCGGACTAGGCAAAAAAAACAGGAATAAGTTATCGAACGGCTTGGAGGTGGTGGAAACAAGGGAATTGAACAGGCTATCAATTGCCTTCTGGTACAATTATCACAACGGATGACAACCCTTCAAAACCCGACGCTGAGTTAAAAGACAACGAATAATAATGTTAGTAGCAGAAAGACACATTATCAAGAAAGGACATCGATTTTGGGCTGAGATAGATAATTTATCTTGGCAGTCTAAAAATCTTGACAACTCAGCCAATTATTTAATCCGACAAAACTTCATTTATGGTCATGGCTATTTGACCTATAAGTAGTCGTGCAAAATTAATTTCCTAGTCGAGACAGGAGACTCCGAGACAGGAGACTCCGAGACAGGAGACGGGAGACTCCGAGACGGGAGACGGGAGACGGGAGACAGCTATTAGGGATCGGATTTGAGTTTTCAGTTCACTGTTTCCTCACACCAGAAGTCTGACGGAGTAGTGGCTTAGATGTGTAATTAATTTTGCTTAGGTACTTAATCAGATGGCATCTCTG
>NZ_JADBSZ010000236.1:0-3197 GCF_020246425.1 Microcystis sp. M079S1 | reverse complement strand
GAACCCTTATAGAGAAAGGCATTTAGCGATTTTTGTCAATTGTTTTTGCTCTAGAGCGAACTAATCAATTAAGTCTCTTGCCAGATAAGGATTTAGTCGATTTATGCCCCCCTATCGAACCATACCAAGTAACGAAGAACCGAAAATCTTAAAAAAAACAAAAAAGCATCAGGTAGATTACAAGATTTAGCCGATTTAGAAAATCTAGAAATAGATTAGAGCTATTGATAATTTACCTCGTACCTCGTTGCAAGGGTCTCCCTTGCAACGCATTTCTAGAGGTTCTACCTCTTGCTTAACCCATCAGGAAACGGAGAAAGACCCTCCCTTGTGTAGTTCCAAACCCTTGCCTTTTGCCTCTCTCTTCCCCGACCGGCGACCGACTCCTAACCCCACCAACAAACTTTTTCAGCAGCCCCTAGATACCTTTCGAGAAAAAATTTTTTTGCACAGGGAGTCCTTAAAATAGAAGAGGGAACCCAAAACCGAGCTGCCGGTATTTTTTCTCTGGGCATGGTCGCGCAGTTTATAGAATTTAGCTGGAATTTATGAATCATTTTCTGCATTCTTTCACTGTTTTTCCTGATTCTGCCCGAAAATCTCGCTCTTACTCCCTGGGTAAACTGCGACGACCCTTAATCTTCCTGTTTACCGTCGGTTGTCTGACTAGCGTGGTCGGTTATCGTTTCTATAATCAGCCGAAATTGGCCGTCGGGACTATTTCCCCGGTCACGATTATCGCCCCCGAAGATGCCCGTTTTCAAGACCAAGAAACCACCGCCCTCAAACGCCAAAAAATTCGGGCTGGACTGCTTCCCCGGCTGAAAAGAGATCCCCAAACCACCGCCCAGATCGAGCGATCGCTGCGAGACACTTTAGGGCAATTAAGTCAAATTAGCCCAATTCTGCGAAAAAATTCGATTTTACTGAGCAGGACTATTTCTAACGCCACAATGGAAACGCTGCTCACCTTTTCTGCCGCTCAATGGTCAACTCTACAAAGCCGCCTCAACTATGAAGAATCTTTTACGAAACCCTTGACAAAAGAGCAGGAATATGCTATATACGAAATCCAAGCCTATCGTCAGCGCGTGACGAAGGGAAACTTTGAGCAATTTATCGATCGATTAGGGCAATTACGGCAAATACAGGAGCAAACCAGCCAAAATTATCGGCATTCCAGCTTAAATAAACTCAAATATGCCGATCTGATCGCAGTGGCCCAAATGGGCGATCGAGAGTGGCAAAACCTAGAAAAAGCCGTCCTGCAAGCGGGTCGCCGGATTTTGGTGCAAGGCATTCCCCCGGGGATTTCCACCAGTCACCTACAGGATACCATCGCCGTGCAGATTAGCAGCGATCGCCTAACCAGTCGCCAGCAGTCTTTAGCCGAAAATATCCTTCTAGCGGCCCTGGAGGGAGAAGCGAACCTGATAGAAGATCGGGAGGCAACCAAAGAACAAGCCACTAAAGCGGTGGAAGCGGTAGATATGGTCATGTCTAGCGCTCAAACCGGTCAAATTATCGTTAAAGCAGGCGAAAAAATTACTCAAGCTCAGTTTGTTCTCATCGATGGTTTTGGTTTAAGCGAACGGGGCATTAACTGGATGGGTTTAGGGTCAACGGCAATCCTTGTCACCAGCGCGATCGGGACTTTTTGCCTCGTTGCCCAGCGTCTCCATCGGCCTCTGCGTCACCGGGATTTTCTTCTCTTGGGTTTACTAAGTTTTACCACACCGATCCTAGCGATCGCCAATATTCCCTTTACCAATCTGGCAGCCGTGGGTTTATTAGTCAGCAGTTTCTACGGCCCGACTCTGGCCGTCACCCAGGTCCTCTTAACTGCCGGTCTTTCCCTATTCAGCATCCAAGGTATCAGCGCCGATTTAATCGCCGGGACGATAGGGGGACTATTAGCGGCTATGATAGCGGGAAAATTGCGCTCCCGGGATGAATTATCGCTGCTAGGGATGGGAATCGGAGTCAGCCAAGGGGGTGTTTATCTGCTCACTTACCTAATCGTTAGTGCCACGGCCAGCACGATCATCTATACTCTACTACCCACGGCGCTCGTCTATGGTCTATCGGGAATAGCTTGGACGGTAATCGCCCTAGGATTATCCCCCTATTTGGAACGCTGTTTCGATGTGGTCACTCCCATTCGTCTGGTGGAGTTGTCCAATCCTAATTGTAGTTTGCTCAAACGTTTGGCCACGGAAGCGCCGGGTACTTTTCAACATACCCTTTTTGTCGCCTGTTTAGCTGAAGCGGCCGCCCGAAAACTGCACTGTAATGTGGAATTAATTCGCACGGGAACCCTCTATCACGATATCGGGAAAATGCACGATCCTCTCGGTTTTATTGAAAATCAAATGGGTGGCCCGAATAAACACGATGAAATTAACGATCCCTACGTCAGCGCCGAGATTATTAAAAAGCACGTTAGCGAAGGGTTAGTCATGGCCCGCAGACACGGTTTACCGCGAGTAGTCCGCGATTTTATTCCTGAACACCAAGGCAATCTCTTAATTTCCTATTTTTATCAGCAAGCTTTGCAAAAATCCGCCCAAAATGGTCAAGAATTCGTCGATGAGGCGGCTTTTCGCTACGATGGTCCGATTCCCCAATCGCGAGAAACGGCGATCGTTATGTTAGCCGATAGTAGCGAGGCCGCTTTGCGATCGCTGAAGGAGGCCTCCCCAGAACAAGCCATGGATATGATCAAAAAGATTTTTCAGGCCCGATGGCGCGATCAACAATTAGTAGATAGTGGTATTCGTCAGGAGGAATTACCAATTATTGCCGAGGTTTTTGTGCAAGTTTGGCAACAATTCCACCATCAACGCATTGCCTACCCGAAAGCAGTTTTAGAAGTCTCCTCAGCCAAAAAAATATGAAAAAAGATACTTGGCTAAATCAGTTACAATTTCTCTACGAACAAGATGAACATCTCTGGTTGACTGAAACAATTAAACTCCTCAAGGAAAATCGTCTAGCTGAGTTGGATATTCAACATTTAATCGAGGAGTTGGAGGCTTTGAGCAAACGGGATAAAAATGGCTCTTCGGGAATTGTTATGCAAATAATTAACTTAAAATAAAATTCGATGAGAGCGCCTACGCTCAAAAGTATCTGAAATCCATATAGGGAAGGACTTAAGGCACAAACAAGTTAATACCAAAAGATAGACAATCGAG
>NZ_JADBSZ010000235.1:0-8923 GCF_020246425.1 Microcystis sp. M079S1 | reverse complement strand
TGATGAAATATCCCCCCTAAAGGCTTCGGGAGGCATATAAATAATTGTACCGCTATTGTGGACGGTTTGAGTGTGGCTTTTGTTATTTAAAGTTCTAATTAAGCCAAAATCTGCTAACTTGTATTGTTGATTAACCTTGAGGATATTACCCGGTTTTAAATCTCGATGCACTTTATTTTGTCCATGAAGATAATTTAAACCTTGGGCGACTTGAGCAGTAATATTTTTAATCTCATCCGCTGACAAACCGCCTTTGGCAATGTGATTTTCTAGGCTACCCTGTGCCAATTCCATCACTAAATAAAGCATTTCTGTATTAAAAAAAGTAAATTCCCCCACCGAATAAGCCTTAATTAAATTAGAATGTTCTAACTTTCTGGCATTTTTTAACTCAATTAATTTATCATCGCTACTTTCGGGGATAACTTTAATAGCAACTTCTTGAACCGATGTATTTCTGACCATTTCACTAGCATGAAATACACCCCCAAAACCACCCGCACCGAGAAACTTATTAAGACGATAAGGCCCTATTTGTTGCCCTTCTAACATCCTCATCATTTGGTCTAGCATAATAATAACTCCTGAATTAACCAATTTTTACGTTGTGTAACTATCCTATTAAGTGAGTGGTTATAATTATTAAATTGAAGATAGATTGTGCCTTTGATCCCCCCTTGATCCCCCCTTGATAAGGGGGGCGCGGCTCCCCCCTTGATAAGGGGGGTATGGAGAATCTGACAATGGTTACTCGGTCTTTTTGTCTCTATATGATAGGGCAAAACCGACTCGATCAAATGCTCGATGTCCGATTCTAACGAACCAAATTTGAGCATCGGTCAATCGGGTTAAAAGTTGATTTGGAAACTGTGAGGATATCTTTGGCTAATTCAAAAGCACCTGTTTTGATATCAATAACTACAATCTTCCCATGATTGTCCTTCTCAACCTGCTGACGCACCTGAGAGTGATAGATTTCCTGTCCACGTCGGACAAATTCTTCTTTGTTATAGCAAGGGTGTTGTAATGTCATTAGTTAGACCCTGTTGCAACCTTTGTCCCTCTATTTTAATCTAGGCTTTCAGCTTTGCTGTCAGTGGGGAATAATAGTCACCCCATTTCCTGAAAAATATTAAGAGATGTAACTATTTATGCCTAACCTAGAAAGTGATTACTCAACAGGGGTGAGATCAGGATAGTCTAGATCGAGCAGTCCGATAGATGTTTAGTTAAATTCCTACTTCAGATATGTCCGTTTCTAGTCCTCCTCGTTCCCTGCGTATCGGTTCGCGTAAAAGTCAGTTAGCCCTAGTACAAACCTATTGGGTACAGGCAGAATTGAGTAAACACCACCCCCATCGACAGTTTGAGGTGGAGACGATGAGTACCCAAGGCGATAAAATTCTCGATGTGGCCCTAGCGAAAATCGGTGATAAGGGTTTATTTACCAAAGAACTAGAAGTGGGAATGTTGGATAGATCGATCGATCTTGCCGTCCATTCTCTCAAGGATCTGCCCACTAATTTACCCGAAGGGTTAATCTTGGGTTGCGTCACCGAAAGGGTTAATCCGGCCGATGCTTTGGTGGTAAATAGCCAAAATCAAGACTATCAATTAGACACTTTACCGGAAGGTGCAGTGGTGGGGACTTCTTCCCTGCGGCGATTAGCCCAGTTGCGTTATCATTATCCCCATCTGACTTTTAAAGATGTGCGCGGCAATGTTAACACCCGTCTGGCAAAACTGGACGCGGGAGAATACGACGCGATTATTCTGGCAGTAGCGGGATTGGAAAGGTTAGGATTAGGCGATCGAGTTCATCAGGTTATTCCGGCGGAGATTTCTCTCCATGCGGTGGGACAGGGGGCTTTAGGGATAGAATGCCGCGATGGAGATCCGGAGGTTTTGGAAGTCCTAAAAGTGTTGGAACACGCCCCTAGTCGCGATAGATGCTATGCTGAACGCGCTTTTTTACGCGAGTTGGAGGGGGGTTGTCAAGTTCCCATCGGAGTCAATACGGCAATCGAGGATGGTATCCTAACTTTAACGGGTATGGTGGCTAGTCTCGACGGTAAGCGCCTGATTAAGGACTCGGTTAGCGGTGATCCTAGCCATGGGGAAGTCTTAGGACGAGATTTAGCCCATAAAGTGCGCGAGGCTGGTGCTGGAGAGATTTTAGCCCAGATTTTCGCTGAAGTGGGACGATAATCAGTTATCAGTGATCAGTTATAAACTGATTATTTATTCTCCCCTTTGCATGAGTGCCTCTTGCATGAGTGCCTCTCCTCATAAGTAGGGAGGCACAATTATTTGTAGGATGGGTTAGCGGTAGCGTAACATAATCGGGCGTTGGGTTTCATGCTTCAACCCAACCTACGTTCATCTTATATTTAATTCCACCCACCCACTTAACTAGCCTATACTCAACGGATTTAGTATCACTGTCGAGTCAAGAGGCAAAAATACAAATAAAGCGAGAACTGTCGCCCTTGCAGTTCCCGCTCTATTATTTTTGTATTGTTGGAGTATCTAACCCCCGAATATTGAGTTAAATTAGTACAAATCTTCTTCTTTGTGGGTGACGATCACACAGTCAGAAGTAGGATAGGCAACACAGGTGAGGACATAACCCGCTTCAATTTGATCGTCATCTAAGAAGGATTGCTCGGATTGATCAACGCTACCGGATTCGATTTTACCAGCGCAAGCAGAACAAGCACCAGCACGGCAAGAAGAAGGTAAATCTAATCCTTTTTCTTCCGCTACCTCGAGAATAAATTCATTATCGGGAACATCAATTTTATACTCGCCATCGGGTGTTTTCAGGGTGACTTTATAAGTGGTTGTCTTTGTTTTCTTTGCCATAGGTTGTTCCTCAGTCTCAAAATGCCTTCTCTCCCCGTTTAGACTGAACGGGTCGAATGAGTTTCCTTTTTGATACTACGGGAAAATTCACCCGGCTCAACTTACCATTAGTAATGACAGCCTTAAATAAACTTAAAATAATATTTACTTATCTCTTGAGTAAATAACTCCCGATAGTTGTGGATGAATCGTCAAATAATTTCATCAATCTTTAGGTAATAAGTGGTCGGACAACATTAAAGTTTTTTAGCCATCAGCTGGAAAAGCTAAAAGTCAAGAGTTGGGAGTGGGCGAGATGCAGAAGAAAAAAGCTTAATCCTGCAAAAAAGCGAGAGGATAACTCATATTCTCAGCAAATCCCAAGATACCTCCATCTCGATGCTCATAGAGTAAATTTCCTTGACTATCAAATAAAAAAGTCCCTCCCCGTTGGGTGAGATAACTACTATCGGGGACATAGGTTGACCAATTGCCCAAAACTTGACCCATATTACGCAGTCTCAGGGTGGCTAATTCAAAAGGTCGCTGAAAACCTTGACCCCCAGCAAGATTGAATAGGGAACCCCGGAAAGGTGGTAAAGGCCGCGCTTGTATTGTTTCCTCCTCGGCAATTAATTGGGGGGCTTTGCGATCGCCAAGATAACCCCGCAGCACTTCGGCCAGAGTCCCCGGACTACCCACACCCGCACACATAAAAATTAGATTTAACCAGGCATTTTGCCCGGGAGAAAACCCAGGTAATTTTAGCGATAAACCGCGATAAAGTCCTAATAAATTATGTAATTCGGCTTTGGGGTCAACAAAAAGCCAATCTTGCCGAAATTTCGTATATTCAGCGAATTTTAACCCTGAATTGCGATCGCCGATACCGATGGCACGAATGGTTATCCCAGCATTTTGCCAAAGGGCTGCCTCTTTTTCTAACCACCAAGCGTATTCGAGACTATCAAAATCTCCCAATTGCGGCCAAACAAGAATTAAAAGACGTTTATAATCGGCACAATCGCTTAAAATTGGCACTATTTGCCCATCGCTGACCCTTTGACGTTGAATTGTTGAAAATATTTCATAGCTGCTGCTCATCTGTAAATTTCTCCTAATAAAACCGCTGCTTTTGCCCCCGTGACTTGTGGTAAATTACCGGGGAAATTGTGCCAGCGCCAATAGGCCAAAAGGGCAAAAGCGATCGCTTCTTTAAAATCGCTATTTAATCCTACCTCATCGGTGGTCAAAAGCTTGACATTTGACCCCAAATGTGCTAGGAGTCGTTGGCGCAGGTAGGCATTACGAGCGCCACCACCGCAGAGCAGCACTTCCGCGGGCATTTCTGGCAAAAAGGTTTGATAGCTGTGGGCGATCGAAATGGCGGTTAAATCGGTTAAACTAGCCAACCAGTCGGCATCACTGAGGCAATAAGCTTGGGCATCCTCGCGCAATTGGGCTAGATAGGCGGGGCTAAATAACTCTCTGCCAGTGGATTTAGGGGGATATTGTTGAAAATAAGGCTCCTGTAGCCATTTATGAACTAATTCGGAGCAGGGTTGACCCTGAGCCGACCATTGACCGTTATGGTCGTAGGTTTGTTGGCCTTGGCTCAAAAATTGTACGGCCAAATCGATGAGGACGTTGCCGGGGCCAGTATCCCAACCGAAAATTTTTTGCTGCCAATTTTCCCTTTGTCGGGGGGGTAGATAGGTTAAATTGCCAATACCGCCGATATTTTGGACGCAGCGGGTTTTGGTGGGGTGAGAAAGCAGATAAGCGTCAATTTTCGGCACTAGGGGCGCACCGTGACCAGCTTGGGCGATATCGGCAGCGCGAAAATTACTAATGGTGGGAATACGGGTAATTTTTGCGATCGCTGCTCCCCGTCCTAATTGTACCGTGTAACCGAGGCGATCGTTTGCGGGGGGTCGATGAAAAACGGTTTGACCGTGACTGCCGATTAATTGGGCTTTTGGGGCTTCTTTTTGGATATTTAAAGCGGCACGGGCGAATTCTGCGGCGATATCATCATCTAAGCTGGCTAAAGCTTCAATAGATAGCTTTTCTCCCCCACAGACTTGTAAAATTGTCTCGCGTAATCGGGGGGAATAGGGATAGGTTTCTCCAGCTAATAATTGCACCTGTGGAGATTCCACTGTACCGCTAATCTCCACTAAAGCGGTATCGATACCATCCACCGATGTGCCACTCATTAAACCGATAACTAACAAGTTTTTTCCCTCAAGTGTCGATTGTTGATTATTTTATCTTGAATGTCGGGGTGAAGACCCTCGCGCTTAGCGACGGGATGAAACCCCGACCAGTATAAAACAGCACTTCGACAAGCTCAGTGACACGAAGCACGACATTTCGACACATTTCGACAGGCTCAATGTAAAGGCTCAATGTAAAGGCTCAATGTAAAAGCTCAATGTCAACTAAAATCTTGACAATCCGATGCTCTACAGGTTAACTTAAAATAAGTTGTTTGAGGTCGATAAACAATGATTGTCTTAGAAATGAAAGCCGTGGTCAAACCAAGTCAGTGTTCTGCCATTGATGAAGCTATTCGTACAGTACAATTCATCAGAAACAAAGCATTAAGGCTTTGGATGGATGCCAAGAGAGAAGACAAAATCGATAAATATTCTCTCAATAAATATTGTGCAGTTCGCAGCCATTCAGTTCAAGTTTGTCGATACTCTAAATTCTACTGCTAGACAAGCATCGGCCGAACGAGCTTGGTCAGCTATTGCTCGTTTCTATGACAATTGTAAGAAAAAAATAAAAGGTAAAAAAGGCTATCCCAAGTTTCAGAAAAATAATCGTTCTGTGGAATATAAAAACTGTGGGTGGAAACTATCAGAGGATAGAAAGAAAATAACTTTCACAGATAAGAAAAACATTGGGACGGTTAAACTAAAAGGAACTAGAGACCTAAACTTTTATCCTATAGACCAAATTAAACGAGTTAGAATTGTTAAACGAGCGGATGGTTATTATGTCCAATTCTGTCTTAGCGTTGATATTCGGGAATATGCTAAACCCCTAGAACCAACAAAAAGATGTGTGGGATTGGATGTAGGTTTAAAAGTTTTCTACGCTAATAGTGATGGGGAAACAGTAGAAATACCGCAATACTATCGCCAAGCAGAAAAAAGATTAAACCGACTGAATCGGAAGAAATCTAAAAAGTTTAGAAAAGGTCAACCCCAATCAAACAACTACCAAAAAGCTAGAAAGAGATATGCTAGAAAGCATTTAAGAGTAAGTAGGCAACGTAAAGGCTTTGTCGAAAAAGAGGCATTGCGCGTCATTAAATCTAACGATTTTATCGCTCAGGTCAACTTAAATATTCAAGGCATGGTAAAAAACTCTAGACTAGCTAAATCTATTAATGATGTGGCTTGGTCCACTTTTCGGCAATGGTTAGAATATTTTGGTTTTAAATATGGTAAGGCTACGGTAGCAGTAGCCCCCCATAACACGAGTCAAAATTGTTCTAATTGTGGTCAAAAAGTCCCTAAATCTCTATCTACAAGAACTCATATTTGTCCTCACTGTGGCTATGTAGAAGATAGAGATATTAACGCCGCTATCAACATTCTCAAAAAGGGACTAAGTACGGTGGGACACACCGAAACTAATACGCTTGGGGAGAGATTCCCTCTGGTTTGGTTGGATACGTCCTGCCAGATTAAGGAAACTCAGTGAACCAAGAATCCCTCGCTTAAGCGCGATGGGAGTGTCAACCCCCCCCGACAATAGTAACAATTTCTAATTTATCCCCCTCCTTGATTTCCGTGTTTTCCCAATACTGACGATGGAGGATTTCCCCGTTATATTCCACGGCAACTAACCGAGGATTCATGCCCAAATTTTCTAACATTTGCCCTAGTTTAGTTGCGGGTAAACAGGTTTGAGTTTTGCCGTTGATTTGCAAGGTTATTTCTGACATGGATTTGGATAGGAACAAATGAATTAATCGGAGGAGACAGGAGACAGGAGACAGGAGACAGGAGACAGGAGACAGGAGACAGGAGACAGGAGACAGGAGACAGCTTTTTTCTCCTCACACCCTACACCCTACACCCCACACCCTACACCCTACACCCCACACCCCACACCCTACACCCCACACCCTACACCCCACACCCTACACCCCACACCCTACACCCTACACCCCACACCCCACACCCCACACCCCACACCCTACACCCTACTTTAATTGGTTTAATAATTGTTGTGTCACCACATCGGGATGCTGCGCTTCCATGATGGCCCGGACTACAGCTACCTGTTGCGCTCCTGCCTCTAAAACCTCTTTAATGTTACTACTATCAATACCACCGATCGCAAACCAGGGTAAAGGGCAATTTTCCCGCGCATAACGGACATATTCCAATCCTGCCGGGGTTTTTCCTGCTTTGGTGGGGGTAGCATAAACCGGACCGACTCCCACATAATCGGCCTTTTCTTGAATTGCTTTGGCCATCTCTTGGGGATTAGTGGTGGACCGGCCGATAATTGCCGTTGGGCCGAGAAATTGCCGCGCCAGGGAAATCGGTACATCCTGTTGACCGAGATGAACACCATCGGCATGAATGGCCTGAGCAATATCGACGCGATCGTTCATAATAAACAAAGCATCGTAACGGTGGCATAACTCACACAGTTTAGCGGCCTCTTCTAAACGAATGGTATCAGCGGCGGTTTTATGGCGGTACTGCACCAATTTTAAACCCCCTTTTAGGGCTAATTCGACGATTTCTAGCAGATTTTCGGCAGGAGAAGTGACTAGATAGAGGGGAGATGCTTGCAGTTTTTCCAGAGGTGGCGAGATTAATAGTTTACTCTCTAGCTGATAAACCCGATAGCGCAGCTGTTTACAGGCTATCCCTAGCTCCAGATCATAGAGTTTACCGTATTCTTCTAAAACCCTAAAAGCCTCCTGTACGCGAGCGAGATTGGCCTGCAGCAGTCCCTCGACAGTCTCCCGGATTTCTTCCCTGGGATGGCTTAAATCCCTGCCGATATCGCCGGCCGTGTCCCGATGTCGTTTAAGATCGATCGAGTGCCAACTAGCTAATTGATGGCGCATTTCTTTACATTCTTGGGCTAAATCGGGATTATCTAAGCCAAAACGACACCATTCTTCGATAATTCGCAGTCCTTCTCTGGCGCGGTCAAGGTTAGCATCGAGAATCCGTTTAATCGCCGTGGTTTCTAGTTTCATTTGCCGTCAATGTGGATGTCAATATAGCCGTCAGCCGTCAGCTAAAATATTACTATTTTTGGCCGTTGTTCGGGGAACAGTAGAGGCGGCATCAGACAGGCAACAAAGAGGGAGGAGAAACCCACGCCAAGGACAATTTTAAGCCGGGGGGAGATTCTTAAGCGCCCCTAGGTGTTCTAGTAATTGCTGATGAGCCGGGTTATGTATTGGGTAGAGACTATTGTAACAGATGGTGACGAGGGATTGGATATCCTCGACTAAATCCTCAGCTGCAATGGATTTCTGGGTTTGATTGAGGAGAATAACTTGGATTTTGAAGAGACGGCACAAACCCAAAATAAAATCATGACAAAAGCGACTCACACTTTCCGCATGGGTTAAAACTAGAGATTTCACCTCACCCTGACAAATCATCTTCACTAGACGCATAAAATTAGGGTGATTGTGGCTGACTCCGTCGCCGATATCGGTGAGAATTTCAAAGGGTTGACCCTGCTGATGGCAAAATTCTTCTAACGCTTTTATCTGGGTGTCTAATTGGGGTTTTTGTTCAGGTCGATTAACACGAGCATAGCCAATAATCAATGGGGTTGCTTGACCAGATTGTAAGAGATCTTCCGGTCGAAATCGGCGATGACCGCCGCGGGTACGAATTGAGGAAATTTTACCCTGTTGTTCCCAGCGCCGGAGGGTTTTAACCCACATTCCGCACCCTAAGCTGTCACAGAGAGAAATTACGGAGAGAAAAAATCAAAGTGAGCATAAAAATAAACATAAGGAGCGAAAAAAGGCATTTGAGAAACAGTAAAGCACCAAAAATGGCATCAAAACCTATTC
>NZ_JADBSZ010000234.1:0-4835 GCF_020246425.1 Microcystis sp. M079S1 | reverse complement strand
GCGTCTCAGGTTTTCATCCTTACCTAACTTAATTCCCCAATCGATATACTCCTCATCACTCCAAGCGATACCCTCACTAATTCCCGCATTAACCATTAAAGTATAACTATTTCTCGATGACCATTGTTGACCAACTTTTGTAACCAAAGGTATCCCCATCCACAGCACATCTAAAGTCGTCATTCCTCCCGTAAAAGGATAGGTATCTAAAACCACATCAGCTATTCTTAAATTTGCTCGATAAATTCCTGTGGGATAGAGGGGGAAGATTTTTAATCTCTCATAATTAATTCCTTCTTCCTCGGCAACTTTGAAAAATAATTTTTCCACTGATTTAGCATCACTTAACCCTTGAATACTCAAATAACTATTAGGAGCTGCCTTTAAAATTTGTAGCTGAAGTCGAATAGTTTCAGGGTGACGTTTAACCCCCGTTTGTACGGTTAAGTAATTAATTGCATCCTCTGGAATCCCTAAATCATCCCTTCGGAGAGAAGGGTAAGCAACCTCGACACCATCCACACAAATATAGGAATTAGGTAAGCGCCAAATTTTTTCTCGGTAATATTCCTGTGCATCTGCTGGTAAAACGTAATTATCAGCAAGATAGTAATCAATTGCGGGAATTCCTGACGCATCAAAACCTAACCAAGACACTTGTATTGGTGCGGGTTTTAGTGCCATGACTTGACAAGTTGTGTTATTAGTGATGCTGTCTAAATCTACTAAAATATCAATATTATCCTGACTAATTTTTTCGGCAATTAGCAGCGGATCAACAGGTAAATTATAGCAAGCATTTACCTGATTTCTAAAATCATTTTCAGTAATAAAATCTTCTTTTTGAGATACTAGGTATAAAGAGACATGAAACTCATTATAGTCATGATACTTCATTAACCATCTAGAGATTACTCCGATAGAATGATTATATAAAGTATGGGCAATATAGCCAATTCTAAGAACTTTATTAGTATCTTTAATAGTCGATTTTTGCCAGTAATTACAGTTAGAATTATTGCGAACATATTCCTGAAAAAATTGACCAATACAATTATTAATATAACGGTTTTTTCGTGGGTTATCTTCTAGGTAAACTAGAGGGGATAAAATTGCTAGGGATGGTTTATCCAAAAATCTTGGACATTCTCGATTAGTGATACTTTTTTGTAAGGATTCTGTATATTCTTCAATATCTGCCTTAATATCAACCCAATCACCACTAAATAATTTGACATAAAGAGCAATATAATCAGCTACAGCTTGAGAAGGCAACCCTTGACAAATTGTTTTTAATTGACTAGCTACTTGCATAGCAGCAGCAAAATCTCGATTATCAAAATAACATTGATACAGTTCAGCTAACAGATAAATTTGCCATGGTTCTACTGCCAAACAAGTATTAATAATATCAATAGCCAATGGTTTATTATTCATGGCTAGAGAAGTTACTTTAGCTTCTACTACTTTGATAAAAGTTTGTCGCTGACAGTTAGATTGAAATATTGCCTCTAAGTAGGGGACGGTTTCTGGTATCTGATAATCGATAAATTTTTCTAAAACTTCCTCTAATAAACTTAACTCTAGACTCTGGAAATCATTTGTTTTTAACACATCAACAAATAACCAGGTTTTTAACTGCTCTTGATCGAAATAATTCAAATTAATTGCTAATAAAATAAACCGCAGTAAATTATCAATATTATCGGTACTAATCTCGCGAATATGTCCTCGAATTAACCAACTGGTTTCTAAATTGCCTAACTCTAATTGTCTTCGCGCTTCCCCATCCAAAATATTGACTAAATCTGCTGTCCACAGCATCACCTCCTGTTCATCCCCTTGACTGAGGACGAATAACCAAGTAGTTTGTGCTTCTTCTTCCCTAGCTTCTAAAAGATAGGCTAATCCTAAATACCAATAATGACTAATTTCTAGGGGTTCTCTTTCTATCAGTTCTTGATAAAACTGGCTAACTTGCCAAAAATCCCCTTGGATAATTGCCAGTTCAACTTGGGAATGCCAAGACATAAGTATTTATCGTTAAGTGTCTCTACTAGCGTACCCAAATAGAAGCAAAATTTTTCTATATAAGTAAAATTTATCAGTCGCTCAGGGGTTGGGTTTTGGGGGTGGTCACTGCTTGCGCGTTGCGGGGGGTGTTGGGGTTTTAGTTGAAATTCCCCATTCCCCCACTTTCCCACTCTGCACCCAGTTTCAACGCGTCCCAGCTTACCATCAATCTCAGCCAAGAGTCAGTCCCGATGAAAAAGTTTTCACCCCCACAGATGAAAGAGGTTTCCTTCCCTACACCCCACACCCCACACCCTACACCCTACACCCTCTTTCAAGTCAGTTTTTTGAAAGATTTTCTAAATAAACCAATAAATCAGCCATAGCTTGAGGATCGGGCTGAAATTTGGGCATTGGCGGGGTTTTACCGCTAATTACCTGTTCAATCAGACTAATTCTCGATTTGCGATGGGAAACGTCCTCTAAACTTGGTCCGACGATGCCATCAGCAAACTGACCGTGACAAGCAGCACAGTTAATCTGAAAGATTTCGTAACCGCGACTGACATTACCTTGTCGGGATAACACCTCTTTAATGTACGGATCCGACATCTTAGCCAGATGAAAGGTGATTAAATAGGTGCTAATCAGGAACAAAACCACGATTATAACCATTAAGAATCGATAAAGCCCGAATTTTGGTTTAACTAACTGACTATTCACGAAGGCCGCCGAAGGAAAGATGAGTTTCTCTTTACATTTTGCAACTTTTTGCCCCAAAATTCCACCGCCGCTGCTAGAGATAGGCAAATGGAGAATAATATAAGACAAAAGTGCATCCTTTTCTAACCCTCTAGCAATGAACCTATTAACCAGACTGGAAGATTGGCCCTATATTATCCTACCTATCACTATCGTCCTCAGTTTCCTGCTGTTGGGATGGCTCGTAGAAAAGCGCGTTGTCAGTCAACTTTTATCGATTGCCAGAGAAAAAAACCTGCGTTTCTCGGAAGGGGTTTTACGTTCCCTTCGTGGATTAAGCATACTTTGGTTCGGACTTTTGGGTTTAAATATTGCCCTCTCCCTTCCCAATCTTCCCCTCTTTCCTTACCTGATTCTCCTGAGCAAAAAATTGCTGCTAGTGGCTTTTTTAGCTTCAGCTACTTGGGTTATTGCTCAATTATCCGTGGAAATATTACGATTTTATACCACGGGAGATGATGGCATTTCTTCCCTAACTTCCCTATTTGAATTTCTCGCCAAAGTTCTGATTTTTAGCTGCGGTTTTTTGCTGATTTTAAGCTCGATTGGCATTTCGATAACTCCCATGCTTACTGCCTTTGGTATTGGGGGTGTTTCCCTCGGTTTAGCTCTTCAAAATACCCTAGCTAATTTAATGTCAGGTATTAATATTATCACTTCTAAAAAAGTTAGACCGGGAGATTATATTGAACTGAGAACGGGAGAAGCTGGTTATGTGCGAGATGTGGATTTAAGATGCACAGTAGTCGAAGAAATTACCAATAATCTTTTGGTTATTCCCAATGCTCAGATCATTTCTTCTAGTTTCCGTAACTATAGTTTACCAGATCACTCCCTACTGGTTCCCGTGGAAGTGGGCATTAGTTACGATAGTGACTTAGAAAAAGTCGAAAAAGTTACCCTAGAAGTTATACAAGAAATCACCCAGTTATTGCAACCTCACCTCGGTAACTATAAACCCTTGATCCTTTATCGTAAATTCGATTACTATAGCATTGTGCTGACGGTTTATCTCAAGGTGGTAGAAGAGGAATTTTTTCAACATCTCACCATTAAACACGAATTTATTAAACTCCTACACCGACGCTATCAGCAAGAAGGAATTAAAATTCCCTATCCAATTCTTTTTCCCTATCCCCCCAGTAATCCCCCTAGTTAACCTCAATTCGCTATCGCAACAAACAATTTAAAGGCGCGGAAAACTTACAATTGATAATTCTCCTCAAAAAACTTACGAGTCATCGGTTGGGCCACTTCAATACCGTGGCCTTCTCCTAGTAATTCTAGGGGTTTTCCTTCCACTTGAATCCAGACTTTGGCATTGGGATCCCCAGTGGTAGTAGTATAGATGATTTGTGCCAAACGACCGATCAACATATCAGGGCCATCATCATTGCCAAACTCGCGCGAGAGATTAATCTTAATTCCCGTTTTATCTACTTTTAAATCAAGTAATTTAGTCCCGGGGGGAATAGTAGTCATATCCTGAGGATTACTTGGACCAGCTAATAGAGTTTGCAATACTGCTGTTAACTCTCGGTCGCCGCTATCCGCTTTTTGAACGGTAATTTCTTGGCTGACTAATTGATTACCCGTATCAGTCACTTTTAACCAATAAACCTGTCGAGTTTCCCTAACAGGAATAGCTGCGGGAGTTGCTGTCGGACTTGTCTCCACTAGACCGGGAGAAACCGGTTCAACAATTGGTGATTGACTTATCGGCGCTGGAGTGGGAGATTCAATCGGGTTTTCGCTGGTTTTCTGGGAGAAAGATAGGTGATGGACGGCAAACCAAGCAGTGGCCCCACCAGCAGTAAATAAAGCGAGGCCGATACCAATTATCCAAGGCAAAGAGATTTTATCACTAGAGCGAGAACTAGGCATAATTCAGTTATCAGTTATCAGTTATCAGTTATCAGTTTGGCTCTTCGGTTTGTCTTATGCAACGTACAGGGTTATAAGGAATGAAACTCTTATAGAGAAAGACATTTGGCGATTTTTGTTAATTGTTTTCTATCTAGAGCGAACTAATCAATTAAATCTCTTGCCAGATAAGGATT
>NZ_JADBSZ010000233.1:0-31610 GCF_020246425.1 Microcystis sp. M079S1 | reverse complement strand
GCGGGCGGCTCCCCAGAACAGTCTCAGCCTGGAAGTTGGTCACTAGCTAGACACTACCTAACAGCCACAGGCGATAGGCTGAGAGGCCAGAGATGCTGTCGTGGCTTTCATCTTACCTCTCAGCGGTTTTTGAGATGTTGCGTAATTCTGAATATTCAATCGTGGTTGTATTTCCCATTTTCAGGGCTAACTGTTGCAATACCCGTTGACGATGATTTTCTTCATTATTATCTAAAATCATATCAATGCCCCTAGCTTGAGGGCGAGTGATCAATTGCAGATCAAAAATTCGGCGAAATAAATCCACTCGTTGCTGAGGTAATTTTTGTCCCGAGCCAAAGTTTGCCCGATGTAACTGTACTATCATATTCAGATTTAAGGGATTTCTCGCCAAGGCTAATAGAGTAGAACTTTCCCCGGAATCATCGAGAGCAAATAACTGATTAATTAAATCCTTTGCTTTATTATCGGCAGCTTCTTGTTTAGCTTTTAAACTTCTGCTAACTCTGGTTTCCTGCTCTTGCCAGAAATACCATTTATACACAAAATCCTGAATATTTTCATCGGTAAATTCATTAATAAACACCTTTTGCCGAGGTTTATGCTCAGAGCTAAACGCTTGATAGCCTTTGGGACGAGAAGTTAAAATAAAATAGTTTTGGCGAAAATAATGCCACTGTTTGCCAATCCATTGACTGACTTTTTCGGCATATTCGGGTTTAACTTCATCAAAACCATCAAACATCACTAACATTCGCTGACGGGTTAAATGACTTTTAGCCCAGTTCTGAGGTAAATCTAATTCTTGAGAAATATCTTGTTTAAGATGTCGCTCAATTAAGGTTGGTAAATCCAATCCTTCTGTGGTGGTAATCACTTCCTGCCATCTCCGTAAACGTAAAAAGACAGGAATTAAAAAAGGTGCATTTTGTTTCGGTTGTTTTAGAGCGTAGTTATAGGCTAAATGACGCAATAAAGTCGTTTTTCCTCGGCCACCAGGAGCCAGAATTAACAACCGTAAATCTGTCCTCTTTTTAGCCCGTCGCAATAAATCCCAAATATCATCCCCCGTACCTTTAGACTCTTCTTCTGAGCGCAGTTCTAATTGACTCAGATCCAAATTAATAAAAATTTCTTCCAGTTCTGGAGTAGAAAAACCAAAGATTGCATCTTCAATCCCTTCAATATCATCATAACGACAATCTGAATCCCGTAATTTAATTAAATATTTCCCGTCAGGATTAGCTAATTGCCAACGTATTTTTTCAAGTCCTTTGTCTAGCCAAACAAAAAAGCTTAAAGCTGTACCTTTACCGTGATCTTTACCTATGGTTCTTACCACTTCTAAAAACGCTTTACTCCAGGCTGATCCGTAGGTAAAAAAGCCCGTGAAGATAAAGGTGACTCCCCCGACAATAATTGCGTTAACCGCGTCATGTTGACTAAGCCAAGTTAAGCCGCCTGTAATGCTACCCCCGATAATTGGAAGGGAAGGAGCGGAGGTTCGGAGTTGATGGGCAACAAAAGCAGTGATTTTTCCCGTCCAAACTTGAGCCTGTTCCTTTTCCTGGTCAAAATCTGATTCTTTTTTCTCCTCAGATTCCGATGCTTCCAGCTTTGCGGTTTTATCGTCCATAAACCCCCTTTGATCAACCTCTTCTAATTATATTAGAACTCTATTGAAGATAGATTTTGGGTTCGATCCAGCCTTGATCCCCCCTTGATAAGGGGGGTGCCGATCCCCCCTTAATCCCGCCTTAATAAGGGGGTGCCGATCCCCCCTGCCCCCCTTGATAAGGGGGGTGTTTGACAATTTTTACACCCACCTACTTAGCATCAAAATCTCTGTTTATTTTAATAATAATAAACGCTGGGGAGATAAAGTAACAGTCCAAGGCAAAGCTTGCTCCTTAATTTCTAACCATTTATCCTTATATAACTCTGCTTGGATATGAAAATCGCGGTCGTGGTTGGAGGGTTGATTAAGTTTCAGATAGAGAGTCACCCGATGGGGTCCTTCAATGGCATTAGCTAACCAACAGGGAAAAGTATTAATATTGCTTAAATCTCGACCAAAAATAATTTGATGAGCGCGAATTCCCGTATAGGCTAAATAGTCGGGAATTTCGGGGACTGTGTGTAATTTAACATCCCAATCAATGGCCTCCAATTGTTGGTTATTAATGATAATAGCACGGGAAAAATTCTTACAGCCAGTAATCTTGGCCAAACTAACGCTATCTGGTCGCTCAAAAATTTTCTGTTTAGAATTATTAGCAATAGCCCGCCCTTTTTCCATAACTAATAAATTCTCACATATTCGATAGGCTTCATCCATATTATGGCTAACAAAAATTGTCACGCCATCGTAATTACTTAAAGTTTTGATCATCTGACGTTCTAATTGAGCGCGTAGATGGGTATCAAGGGCAGAAAAAGGCTCATCTAATAATAAAGCTTCCGGACGACTAGCTAAAGCGCGAGCGATGGCGACCCGTTGCTGTTGTCCCCCCGATAATTGATGGGGATAACGGTTTTCCATGCCGGGTAACTGCACTAATTCCAATTGGTTGGCAATCTGCTGTTTAATAACTTTTTTAGATAAGTTTTTCGAGAGACCAAAAGCGATATTTTCTGCTACGGTGAGATGGGGAAAAAGAGCATAATTCTGCACCACAAAACCGATACGACGCTGACGACTGGGGAGATTAATTCCCTTTTCCGAATCGAAGAGAATGCGACCATTTAAGACAATACGACCCCTTGAGGGCGTTTCCACCCCAGCCAGCGATCGCAAAATGAGGCTTTTTCCCGAACCCGAAGCCCCTAATAGTCCTAATGGCTGATTTTGGCAGTTAAAAGTGACCGAGAGGTTAAAACCGGGTAAAGATTTCTCTATATCAACAAATAAGCCTATTTTATCCCTATAATGATTATTTTCAGCTTCTAAAAGGGCAAAATCGCGACCCTCCCAGGGTGGCAGCCAGTCCTCCATCTCGTTAGGTTTGCTTTCTCCCGGTCGTCCTAATTGCTGTTTACGTTGACTTTGCCAGAGATTAACGGCGATAATCCCCGATAGGGAGATTAACATGATAATAAACACCCATATCCAAGCCTCAGTCATCGCTCCTGCTTCCACAGCGAAGAAAATCGCCATCGGGATAGTTTGAGTTTGCCCCGGAATATTACCCGCTAACATCAAAGTCGCCCCAAATTCCCCCAAAGCGCGGGCAAAAGCTAGGGTTAATCCTGCTAATACTCCGGGGAAGGAGAGGGGCAAAAGTAGGCGCCAGAATATTTTCCCTTCCGATGCCCCTAGGGTGCGGGCAACCTGTAAAAGACTGGCATCCACCTGTTCAAAAGCCCCTAGGGTGGTTTTGTACATCAGGGGAAAAGCCACCACCGTCGCGGTGATGATGGCGGCATACCAAGTAAAAACGATGCGAAAATTGAATAAGTCTAATAACTGTCCTAATGGTCCGTTTTTGCCGAATAGAAGCAGTAAAATGAAGCCTACCACCGTCGGGGGCAAGATTAAGGGCGCGACGAAAACTGCCTCGATTAGAGATTTCCATCGTCCGCGATAGCCTAACATCCAATAAGCGGCGGCAATACCGAGAAAAAAGATGATTATCAGGGCAATGGTGGCGGTTTTCAGGGATATCCATAGGGGCGAAAAGTCTGGCATTGTTTATCTGGCTATTCCGAAGCCGAATTTTTCAAAAATGTTTTTAGCGGCTGCCCTGGTGAGATATTGGGCGAAAGTCTTGGCAGCTTGCGGGTTTTTGCTGTCTTTAATCACAGCTATCGGGTAAATAATCGGAGAATGAAGATTATTGGCAGCCGTAGCCACTACTTTTACCCGGTCGGAAATTTTGGCATCGGTGAGGTAAACAAGGCCAGCATCGGCGTTACCAGTTTCTACGGCGGCGAGAACATTACGGACGGAGTTGGCCAAGACCAGTTTTGGTCTTATTTGCTCTAAAATGCCGAGATTTTTCAGAACTTCTTCGCTGTACTGACCGACGGGAACGCTGCGCGGTTCACCCACGGCAATTCTTTTGACATTACTGTTAGTCAGGGAACGAAAATCGCTAATTTTTAGGGTGTAATTCTTGGGAACGATTAAAACTAGGCGATTAGTGAGCAGGTTTCTTCTGGTAGTTGTATCGATTAAACCAGCTTTTGCTAAAGCGTCCATTTGCTTAGTCGCGGCCGAGAGGAAAACATCGGCCGGCGCACCCTGTTCGATTTGCCGTTGCAAAGCTCCCGACGCACCGAAGTTATAGTTAACTTTAATGTTGCCATGGGCTTTTTCAAACCCCGGCTTGATTTCTTCTAGGGCCTCTTTGAGACTAGCGGCGGCAGAAACTAGAATTGTCTGGGTTTGTGCAGTGGTGATAGTAGACGAAAAAAGGTTTATGCTGGGAGATAATAAGCAACTAAGGGCAATTGAGCCGATAAAAGCCAGAAAATATCGTCTTTTCATCAAGATTGACAGCAAGCGATCGATATTTATACATCTATCACAACCAATCCACCGCCCGAAATCTGTATCTAGGGTTTGCGGCAAAAAGTTTTTCTTGGGGAAGTGGGGAAGTGGGGAATGGGGAAGTGGGGAGATGGGGGAGTGGGGAAGTGGGGGTGTGGGGAGAAAAAAGCTGACTCCTGACTCGGAGAATACTGTCTCGGAGAATACTGTCTCGGAGAATACTGACCCCTGAATCCTAGAACTTAGGGAATCCTGTGAATTTTGAGGAAATTAGTGCCTTTAGTTTTCTGCATGGGAATTCCCGCCATAATCAGGATTTTATCGCCCGATTGCGCTAGATTTTTCTGAAGCAGAATTGATTCCGTTTGCTTTAACACATCCTCAAAGACGGACACCTGATGATCAAGAAGAATCGGGATCACACCCCAGACTAGATTGAGACGGTGATAGACTCGTTTATTGGGAGTCATGGCAATGACGGGAACCGAGGGACGTTCCTTAGAAGCCAGTAGCGAAGTGTAGCCAGAGGTGGTAAAAGTGACAATATAACGGAGATCAAGGGTTTGATCGATCGCCACTAAAGCCTCACTGAGAGCGTGAGTTTCATCGGACTGATTGGGGGGAGCATTATCAAACTTCACATCCGCTTCCACATCATGGGCGATTTTGGCCAACATAGCCACAGCTTTGACGGGAAAATCTCCCACTGCTGATTCCCCCGATAACATCACCGCATCGGTTCCATCGATAATCGCATTAGCCACATCACTAGCCTCGGCCCGAGTCGGTCGGGGATTGTGAATCATGCTTTCTAACATCTGGGTGGCAGTAATGACGGGAATAGTTTTCATGTTGCAGAGTTTGATAATGCGTTTTTGCAACATGGGGACTTTTTCGGGACTTAATTCTACCCCCAAATCGCCCCGGGCCACCATAATTCCGTCACATTCCTCGACAATTGACTCTAAATTTTCGATCGCTTGCGGTTTTTCAATTTTAGCCATCACTGGCATATCCGCATGATTTCTCTCGGCTAAAAATGCCTTAATCGCCTTGATATCTTCTCCTTTACGAACAAAACTGAGGGAAACCCAATCAACCCCCTGAGAAAGACCAAATTCTAGGTCTTGTTTGTCTTTTTCGGTCATAGAAGGTAAGCGCAAATTGAGACGGGGTAGATTGACTCCCTTGCGACTCTTGAGAATTCCTCCCTCCAACACTTGACATTTTAGGTCTTTTCCGTTAATTTCAACGATTTTTAGCTCTAATAAGCCATCATCAAGGAGAATTTGCTCACCTAACTTGGCTTCCTCGGCCAGATAGGGATAATCGATCGAAACGGTGTTCGCTTCTCCCCGATACTCATCCATGGGGACAAGGGTGAGATAATCGCCGTCGTTGATGGTAATGGAACCATTGGGGAGATTACCAACGCGAATTTTCGGCCCTTGTAAATCTTGCAGGAGAGTGATAGGATTGTCTAATTCTTGAGAAATTTGCCGTAAAAGGGTAACAACTCTCGCATGATCTTCGTAGCTACCGTGGGAAAAGTTTAGCCGTGCTACATTCATCCCCGCACCGATCATCTGCTTGAGGACTTCTGGCGAATTACTCGCAGGGCCGATCGTGGCTACGATCTTAGTTCTATGGGTAATAATTGACATGGAACCCTTACTAATCAATCTTGGGACGATTACATGATATTCACTTTAGGTTAACTAACAGTGAAGTGGAAAACAAATTAAGCTTTTCCACAGACTTGCAATCGCTCCGAGTCCTCTCCTTAGCCGTCAGGAGTCAGCCATCAGCGGCAACCGTTGATATCTTTAAGGTAGGATAAACTAATAACCATCTCCGCTCGTTTAGATTTCGTTATGACCAACACATTAGACGATAAAGCCATAGTCAAGGACTATTTTAACGCCACAGGATTCGATCGCTGGCGCCGGATTTATGGGGATGGCGAAGTTAACAAAGTACAAAAAGATATTCGCATCGGTCATCAACAGACGATCGATACCGTTATCGGTTGGTTAGAAAGTGATGACAATTTGCCCAATCTCTCGATCTGTGATGCCGGTTGTGGAGTCGGTAGTCTTAGTATTCCCCTCGCTCAAGCGGGCGCAACTATTTTCGCCAGTGATATTTCTGAGAAAATGGTGACAGAAGCCAAGGAAAGAGCAGCCAAAGAGTTAGCAGATACCAGTAAACTCACCTTTGCCGTTCAAGATTTAGAAGCATTAACCGGCCAATATCACACGGTCATCTGTCTTGATGTTCTCATTCACTATCCCACAGAAGAAGCATTAGGAATGATTAAACACCTGGGATCCCTAGCTCAATCCCGTTTAATCCTCAGTTTTGCCCCTAAAACCTGTTTATTAACCATTCTCAAGAAAATTGGTCAATTTTTCCCCGGTCCGAGTAAAACCACTCGCGCCTATCAACACAAGGAAAAAACTATTGTCGCCGCTCTCAACGAAAATGGCTTTAAAATTGAACGGACGAGTATGACTAGCACTCGTTTCTATTTTTCCCGTATCCTCGAAGCTGTCCGCAGTGAATAAATAATGGCAGTCACCACCAGCAAATTAATCGAGTGGAAACAGCAAAAACGCCCGATTGTCACCCTCACAGCTTGGGATTATCCGATCGCTCGACTGCTCGATCGGGCAGGAATTGATATTATCTTGGTAGGTGATTCCTTAGCTATGACCGCTTTGGGCTATCCTACCACTTTACCGATCACCCTAGAGGCGATGATTCACCACGCAGCGGCCGTGTCTCGTGGGGTAAAACAAGCTTTAGTTGTCTGTGATTTGCCTTTTCTCAGCTATCAGGAAAGTGTCAGTCAGGCAATTCACTCCGCCGGAAGGATGTTAAAGGAAGCGGGAGTGCAAGGGGTAAAATTAGAGGGAGGTTATGCCGCTATGATCGAGACGATTAGCCGTTTAACCGAGATAGGCATCCCTGTTATGGGTCATATCGGATTAACTCCCCAGTCAGTCCATCGGTTAGGATACCGTCAGCAGGGAAAAACTCCATCGGATGCACAAAGATTAATCGAGGAAGCTTTAGCCTTGGAGAAAGCGGGAGTATTTGCCCTGGTTTTGGAACATATTCCCGCCAATTTAGCCGCTACTATTACCGATAAATTGACTATCCCGACGATTGGTATCGGTGCGGGGGAAGATTGTGATGGTCAGGTGTTAGTAACGGCGGATATCCTAGGATTAACCGAAAAAGCTCCCCCTTTTGCCAAAGTTTATGCTAATTTAAGCGAAACCATTACAAAAGCAGTGGTGGAATTTGCCAAGGATGTGAGGGGAAATGAATAGCGGCGAAAAAGCTACCTTTGGGGCCGGCTGTTTTTGGAAAACCGAGGACGCATTTCGGCGTTTACCAGGGGTTTTAGCGACTTCTGTGGGTTATATGGGGGGAAATTTCCCCAATCCTAGTTATCTCGATGTGTTATCGCGAATTACCGGTCATGCGGAAGTGGCACAAATTGCCTATAATCCCCAAGAGATAAGCTACGAGGCGTTATTAGCCGTTTTTTGGTCAATCCATGATCCGACTCAGTTAAATCGCCAAGGACCGGACCGGGGAGAACAATATCGATCAATTATTTTTTATCACACCCCGGAACAAAAGTTAATCGCCACTGCTTCCAAGCGTCAACTACAACTATCGGGAAAGTTTCAGCAAGATATCGTTACTTTGATCGAACCCGCAGGAGATTATTATCTGGCCGATCAGTCCCATCAACAGTATTTGGAGAAAAAACAGGCTCGATCGGTCGCGGATTTCCAGAAGAAAATATAAATACAGGTTCGGGGTATAATGTAAAGTTGCTTTCGCAGGAGATCAGGAAAAATGCCCGAGGCGGTCGGAGTCATTCAAACACTGGGTTTTCCCCCCGTTTTAGCGGCGGCGGATGCCATGGTTAAAGGGGGACGAGTCACCCTAGTTTATTTCGATCTAGCGGAAAGGGGCGAATTTTTAGTGGCGATTCGCGGTCCGATTTCCGAGGTTAAACCGGCAGTAGAGGCAGGATTAGCGGCGGCGATGACCGCTTTTGGTGGTAATGTGGTCAGTCATTACATCGTACCGAATCCTCCAGAAAATGTACTGGCAGTTTTACCAGTGCAGCATACGCCTAAGTCAGACCGTTTTCGCAGTTAATTTCCCTAGCGATTGGCCCCAAACTAGACTATAGTTAAAGACTGGAAAATAGATTGGATTCTATCAATTAAACTTATCTGATTTTTGTTATTAGGAGTTAATTTATGACAGCCCAACCCGCGGTGGGATCGATCGAGACAAAAGGTTTCCCCGGTATTCTAGCGGCCGCCGATGCGATGGTAAAAGCAGGACGGATCACGATTGTTGGTTATTTAAGGGCAGGAAGCGCCCGTTTTACCCTCAATATTCGTGGGGATGTACAGGAGGTAAAAACCGCTATGGCTGCCGGCATTGAAGCCGTCAATAAAACCGAGGGGGCAGCTTTAGAAACCTGGGTAATTATTCCCCGTCCTCACGATAACGTGGTGGCTATTTTACCGATCGATTATAGCGAGGCAGTGGAACCTTTTCGCGCCGCCGCCGACGGTGCGATCGCTCCGATTCGTCGTTAATATTCAAGGTCAATTTTTTGTGATCGGTTGGAACTTGTCTAGTTCCAACTTAGTTTTTGATTCAGTAAGTACCTAAGCAAAATTAATTACACATCTAAGCCACTACTCCGTCAGACTTCTGGTGTGAGGAAACAGTGAACTGAAAACTCAAATCCGATCCCTAATAGCTGTCTCCCGTCTCCCCTCTCCCGTCTCGGAGTCTCCTGTCTCGGAGTCTCCTGTCTCGGAGTCTCGACTAGGAAATTAATTTTGCACGACTACTTAATAATAACGGTAACTTGTGTACCATCGGGCAATTGCTCATCTGGAGTTAACTCGATTTTACCGTTTTTAACGATTCCATTTAAGGTTTTCATGAGAACTCTTGCAAATTAATTATATGTTACAATGACTGGTTAACTAATTTTCCCCAAAAAATTAGTTAACCATTACATTTGTACTAAGCAAAAACTTGAAGTTTAACTTTTAACTCAAAACTCTTTAGATAGGGTTGGCTGAATAAATCTAAAAACCTTGTTGGGTAAGACTTTTAGACTTTTTGTCAATCAAAAAGTACCGGATATGGGAGTGATATGATAACCTCTTTTACCTGAAAAAAAATCTTTCTGTTTCTTTTGGGGGCGTTCAATGGGAGTTTCCGTTACATCCATTACCGTTACGACCGGTATCTCTGCTGGATTGAGTAAAGCTTTTAGCTTTTTTTCCTTTTAAACGGAATTTTCCCGATTGTAAAAGCATTTTTTCCGTCTTATTTACAATCCGACATATAGTTGATTATGATAGTTGACCGCTTGTAGCAATGTGAAAATATCTTCTATATTCTCGCCAACATTATACCATAAAAAAATTATGCAAGAGGTCTTTTGTAGAAATATCGACAATCAGGAATTATCAGGGACTCTTAAATTATTACCGCTCTATGAACAACCGCAGGTGTGCATCGTAGATTGACAAAAATGAGATGCACCCAATGCTCGAACTTGTCTAACTCGATGCCAGACGGGAAAATAAGCACAAATTTAACTATAATCATTACAATATAAATATCAACGACCACGATAAAAAACTCTTATGCGGGTAACTCTAAAATCGGCCTTGAGTGACAGTCATATCGATGCTAATCAAAGCAGCAGTCAACGTCAACTAATGCTATCGATCGCCGCCACCAGTGAACAGATCAACACAAATTTACCGATTAATCTTTGTTTAGTTCTCGATCATAGCGGTTCTATGCAGGGAAAACCCCTAGAAACGGTCAAAAAAGCGGCCTTCAGTTTAATAGAATCCCTCGGGGTTAACGATCGTCTCTCGGTAATAGCTTTCGATCATCGCGCTAAAGTTATTCTTCCCTCCCAATCGCGACAGGATGATCTGACCTTAATTCGCTCAAAAATTCAACAATTACAAGCGGGAGGAGGCACGGCGATTGATGAAGGGATAAAATTAGGCATTCAAGAAAGTTCTACCAGCAGCAAAGGTTATGTATCTCATATTTTTCTGCTTACCGATGGTGAAAATGAACACGGAAATAATCAACGCTGTTTAAAATTAGCCGCAGTAGCAGCTGAGTACGGTATCACCTTAAATACCTTCGGTTTTGGCGATCATTGGAATCAAGATATCCTAGAAAAAATTGCCGATATCGCCGGCGGAAGTTTATCCTATATCGAAAGACCTGAACAGGCTTTAATTGAATTTACCCGTCTATTTAACCGTCTGCAATCTGTGCGGTTAACTAACGCTTTCCTGCAATTAGAATTAGATGCTCGGACTCATTTAGCCGACTTAAAACCCATTGCCCAAGTTGCCCCAGAAACTATAGAAATGAGCCTACAAAAAGAGGGCAATTTTTACATCACCCGTTTGGGTGATTTAATGATAGATGAAGAAAAAATTCTCCTCCTCAATCTCTATATTGACCAAATTCCCCCCGGTACTCACACCATAGCTAAGGTGAAGATTCGCTACGATGATCCCGCTTCCGGTCAAAAAGGGCTAGAAACTGCGACTGTTAGCCTTAATATCGCCTCCCAAGCTATCTATCAATCCCAATTAAACGATCAAGTTCAGAAATCGATTCTGACTTTAGCCAAATATCGTCAAACCCAAATCGCTGAAGAAAAATTAAAACAGGGCGATCGAGCAGCCGCCGCCACCATGCTACAAACCGCCGCCAAAACCGCCTTACAATTGGGAGAAAAAAACGCCGCCACTGTCCTCCAAACTAATGCCACCCGTTTACAGGTGGGAGAAGAATTGAGCGAGGGAGATTTAAAGAAAACCCGCATTATTGCTAAAACAAGACTACAAACCGATGGAGAGACAGGAAAATGATTAAAATTCGCCCCTTGCCCCTAGGAATTTTTCTGGTGACAATGTTCGCTCTTCCCCCTGTTATTTTACCCCCCTTAGTCAACGCTATTCCCATCGAACAAATACCGAAACTAAATCCGCACGGGGGATTATGGGTCAGCGATCGAGCTAATCTTTTAAGTCGGGCGGCTGTTACGCAAATTTCCGGTGACATAGCCAAATTAGAGGTAGAAACCGGCGCAGAAATTGCTGTTGTCACCGTCCCCAATACCTTACCCTATCCTACCCCCAAAGCCTACGCCACAGCCCTATTTAATCGTTGGAAAATCGGCAAAAAATCCCTAGATAACGGGGTTTTAATCCTCGTTTCCCTCAAGGATAGACGGATAGAAATCGAGACCGGTTATGGAGTCCAAAGATTTTTACCCGATGCTCAGGTCAAGGATATTATCTACACCTACATGATTCCCAGCTTCAAAACGGGAAACTACGAAGAGGGTATTCGAGCGGGTGTAACAGTTGTGAGCGGGTTTCTCCGTAGTGCTTATGGGTTGCGGCAAACTGAATTTAAGCCTCAAATCGCAATTTCCATTCTTCATCTTGTTTTGGCTATCCTGATGGTGGGGGTGTCTTTTCCCTTGATGTTAATTCTATATTTTGTTTATTTTCGTTGTGCCGTTGGTGGCAATGGTCGAGGTGGCCGCAGTGGTGGTAGCAGCGGCAATAGCGACTATTGCGGTTATGATGGTTATGGTGGTGGTGGTTATGATGGTGGTGGTTTCGGCGGCGGCAGTAGCGGTGGGGGTGGCGGCGGCGGTGATTGGTAGAGTTGACACTCCCTCCCATGAGCGCTTCGGGGAGTGTCAATAGAGGCTTTGGCTACCAGTTCCGTTCTGTTAAACTTACTCAAATCTACTCATGAGCAAATTTGACGTTAACTTCCTGCTTCACTGTAGTAGTGTCGGCACTATCTACTCTACAAGCTGACACGGTGGAACTCACCGCCAAAGAAGCTAGATTTAGACTAGCGTTCAAGTCTCGACCGCAAACTACATGGCATTGCTCACACTCAAAAACTCTTTCAGTTAAAGATAGAGACTCTTTTTTGTACCCACAATTGGAACAGGTTTTACTGCTAGGAAACCACCTATCGGCTATGATTAATTCCGAACCATACAACTGAGTTTTATAATCAAGTTGTCTTCGGAACTCGTAAAAACCCATATCCTGAACGGCTTTAGCTAATTTGTGATTAGCCATCATCCCAGACACATTTAAATCCTCAATTACTATCTGGCCGTGGTTCTTGGCTAAATAAGTGGTGAGTTTATGTAACGTATCTTTACGGATATTAGCTATTTTAAAATGAAGTTTAGCTATTTGCCGTTGGGCTTTGTTCCAATTATTTGAACCTTTTACCTTATGTCGGTTCAAGTATTGAAGTCTGGCTAATTGTTTTTCGTATTTACGATAACTTTTAGAGCCTTCAAACGTTTCACCTGTCGATAAAGTAGCCAAAGATTTAATTCCTAGATCACAACCAACTACATCATAAGTTTTATTGGTTGTTTGCTGTTCAACTTCCATCTTAAAACTAATAAACCACCTATTAGCTTTTTTACTAATAGTAACAGATTTTGGCTGGTATCCATCAGGTAGCCGCTCGTAAGTTTTTAACCAACCAATCACAGGAACTTTTATCTTTTGATGGGCAATTTTAATGCTCCCATCTAAAGTGAAACTATCCTGTTTACCTTTCTTCTTGAAATTTGGTGGTTTAGCTATCTTCTTGAAGCATCTTTTCCAAGCATCAGATAAAGCTCTTAACGCCCATTGGGGGGCGCATTTAGACACTTGGTAATACCAATCATGCTCTGATTTTACCAATGCTACCAACCATTGATGAAGGTCAATAGCCGTAGGAAACTTGATTTTTTCATCAGGGTTAGCTTGATTATGGTCTAAAATTTGCTTGGTTAAAGCCAAACCCCAATTCCAAGCATGACGTGCGGTTCCTGCGTGTTGGGCTAATAATGAGCGTTGTTGATTATTTAGTTTTAACTCAGTCTTGAATCCTAGCAGCAACGTCTCTTAACTCCTCTACGATTTTTCTATTTTTATGGTTTCTAGAGCCATACAATCTAGCGGAAAATACCGTAATGATTTCTAAGACATCTGGCGCTAAATCCTCCTCAAATGTACTGTCTTCAGTTCGATTGATAATGACAACTTCAGTTCCGAATTGCTCACACAGACTAAAGATTAGTTCACTACCAAATCTAAGTAATCTATCCTTATGAGTTAAGACCAATCTCTCTACTTTACTATCAACAATCAACCGAATTAATCGCTTTAATCCTTTTTTGTTGTAGTTAAGTCCTGAACCTAAGTCGTCTATAATTTCAACTTGCCAACCGTTTTGAGCGCAAAACAGTTCGACAACTTCTTTTTGACGTTCTAAATCTTTCTTTTGGTCATGACTAGAAACACAACAATAGCCAACAGTATAGGAAAGATTCTCTTTTACTCCAAGCAACTGAGAAATTGTATAACGACGATGCCCATTAGCAGTCCGTTCTGGAATTAGTTTACCTTCAGACTCCCAACGCCTTAACGTCGATACGCTTACACCTTTCAATTTAGCGGCTTCCGATATGGTTAACTTACTCATAAAGCTATTATAGCATAAGTCATGAGTAATTTTGGATAGTATTAGTTAGGTTTTTGGTTTCTGTGATTAACCCTTGCCGTTATCTCCTCAAACAACAGTATTAACTCGCCGTCGGCGATCGAGCCATTGTTGTAAAATAATCGCCGCCGCTTCCCGATCGATCGCTCCCTTATCCCAAGAGGAAAACTGTTTTTTGGCTTTTAAGAATTCTTCCGCCTCTAGGGACGTGCAACGCTCATCAATGTATTCGAGGGGCAAATCTAAAGCGATCGCTAGTTTCTGGGCGTATTTTTGCACCTGTTGGGCCTGAAATCCTAACTCCCCGGCCATGGTATAGGGCAGTCCCGCTACCAAAATCTTAATATTTCTTTCCTTGACAATTGCATCAAACTGTGCTACGTCGGCAACAAAGGAAGAACGGATAATCGTGGTTAAACCAGTGGCGATTAAACCTGTACCGTCACATCCTGCCACTCCTACCCGTTTTTTGCCGATATCTAAGCCGAGGGCGGCGACTCTTTCCATCACACTGGATGCCCCTGATCGGGGGGGTCCGAGGGCGGTTTGACTGGGGGAAGTTCCCCCGGACTGTCGAGGGGGTCGAGGGGGGGATTATTAGGCCATTTTAACCAAGACATCCGACTAGGGATGGGAGTTCGCGGCACCGGTTGTAAACCCTGCAGCATTTCTGCCAGGGCGGAATTTTCTGGCTTAGTTTCGCGGATTTTGTGCCATACCGAGCGCGACATCATCAGGGTGTGGGAACTGCGGATCGCTCCCAATTGTTCCAGATATTCCCGTCTTTCGTGCTGATAATCAGCAGATATCAACTCTAGCGAGCGAGCGGGATACTTGCGAGTGATCTGGGCCATCTGGATTAATAACTTAGGATAGAGCCAAGTGTAGGCGGGATGGACAATTAATTTCGCTTGATGGGGTCGCTCATCCCGATTAGATAGAATTAATTCAAAATAACCGATCGCCGCTTTTCGTTGCGGTTCAAAAACGTAACCGCGACTAATTTGCGGACTGCCGCACCAACTTTGACAGCGACCGAGCAAACTATCAACTAAACTGATTTTAAAATCCTGGATATGGCGATCAAATACCTGACGCAGTAGCGGCGGCATAGACACACAATCTAACTGATAAAGCAATTGAGCGTCAGCATTGCTCACGGGCAGTAAATTCGGTAAATCTGGCTCTTGTTTCGCCAATTCCTGTAATAATTGCGGCGGTAAAGACCAATAGGTTAATTCCGCCAAAGGCTGAAAACCGTGTTGCCGGAAAAGTGCCAAACTGTCCTTTTGATTGATATTAACCTCTAACACCCAGGTGCGCGCTTCCCAAACCGTTTCTAGACAATAACGCAGTAATTGCGCCCCGATGCCCTTGGGTTCGCTTAAAGACTCCGCCGGATGCACCCGCACCTGTTCCACCCGCCAAGTGCTGCGACTACTATTAAAAGGGGTGACTTGGATAGCCCCGCGAATTTTCCCTTCTTCTCCCCGATTGGCCATGGCCTCAGCCACATAGACATGAAAACGGTGTTGGAGAGGATTAGGAAAAAAACTGAGAATTTTAAATAACCCAAACCAAGGCCGCACCTGTTGCACCTGCGTGCGGAAATTTTGGGCGCGACGATCAATATCCTCATCGAAGTCATCCAGGGTTAAAGCTTCAATGTCTTCCAAATCCCGATATTGTACGGGACGGATCTGGCGATCGCTAAAATCGTCCCCTTGGGGAACAGGAGAAGTGGTCATGGCTCTGGGGTAAATATCGTCTATGCACCTATCTTACCGTAGAATCTAGAGGCACTTCCCCACCAATAACAATTTTTGAGGGATCATAGGGGACCACCACAGAAAGAACACCTCGATCGGTAGCTGGGGTTTTTTGGGCCAAATTTCCGATTATGACAATTCGATGCTACAATAACGGACGGTTAATCAGTCCGAATTTGCAGTAAAAGTCTTTGAGTCAATCTGTAGATACCACTAACACCCTAGACACTCTAGCTCAAGAACTAGCCGCCATTCAGCAGACCGGTTCTAAGCGCGTCGCTTTATTGGGTTCCCGTCACGTTCCCATCACGCACCAGCAATTGATCGAAATGATGGCCTATGCCCTCGTGCTGGCGGGCAATCGGATTATGACCTCCGGGGCGACGGGAACCAATTCCGCCGTCATTAAGGGGGCAATGCGGGCAGATCCTAATCTGTTAACCGTGATCTTACCCCAAAGTCTCGATCGCCAGCCCCTGGAATCCCAAGAACAACTCCAGCAGGTTATCCATCTGGTGGAATGTCCCGAAAATGACCATCTATCCCTAGGGGAAGCCAGCAGCCTCTGTAATCGCGAGATTATCAATCGTTGTCAACAGTTAATCTGTTTTGCTTTCCACGACAGTCAGACCCTTTTGCAAACCTGCGCGGAAGCGGAAGATCAACGCAAGCTAGTTACCCTATTTTATTTTGACTAAATTCAGCGATGAATCTCTCCGTCAGTGCCATTCTTCTCTATTCGATAGTGGCTGCCGCTATCTCTGTCTATCTACCTTTTCTGCTGGTGGCTTACGCTAGAGCTAAGGTGGGTTACAATACCTCCGCTCCCCGGGCAATGTTCGACCAACTCCCAGACTACGCTAAACGAGCAACTTGGGCCCATCAAAATGGTTTTGAAACCTTTATGATCTATAGTGCCGCCGCTCTCATGGCCTACGTTACAGGAGTCTCCTCATCCCTGGCCGCTACCTGTGCGATCGCTTTCGTGATCCTCCGGCTTTTATTTTCCCTTTTTTATATCACTAATGTCCCGATCGCTCGTTCCCTGATGTTCGGTCTCGGTTCTCTCTGTACCTATACTCTCTTTGGGTTAAGTTTAATCAAGATTCAGTAGAATTCCCCAACCCAGATGCAGGAGAGTCGAAAAAGGCTATAGTTCGGGAGCGGTAAAGAAGTTGCTTAACCCGAACTATAGTTAATTGTGTTACTGATAAACCGGTAATTTGGGATTATCCACTGATAACAAACCAGTTAAAAGTGAGGCGGGTTTTTGACTGTAGGGCCAGGCAAAAGCATGACGAAAAGCCGCATCTTGACAAGCTTGTAATTGTCGAAAATCGATCACATCTAGGGTGAGTAAATTTTCGTACTCGAAGGGCAGCCGGACATTGTGTAAACCGGCATTATCGGTACAGATAGCAATATCAACCCCCGCTTCAAAACAGCGATCGAAGACTATCTTTAACTGGGATAAACTTTTGAGGGTGCCAGTTTTTAAATAGGTGGTGGGACAGACTTCTAAACATTGATGACGACGGGCAACTTCCGGCAGCAATTCCGGATATTGTAGGGGAATTTGAATACCGTGACCAATTCTTTGCAGATAGGGCAGTAATTGGGGATAACAACCGTCCTTTGTTTCGTAAAGATGGCCGGTGGTATTTAAACCCTCTTCCCGGGCATAACTGTATAAACCAGCAAATTCCTCTAGTCGAGTTTGGTAGTGGGAATCACCCCCAGCAATATCGATCGCACAGACGTATTCTCTCATCTCTAGGGCCAGATCAACGATCGCTTTGTTGACTTCGGAGGGAAGTCGCGAGTGCATACAGAGAATTTGACTGGTAATAATCGGATATTCGCTCATTTTCGAGGCTTGACCGACGATCTCGACAATCGAGCGCATTTGCTCGATTCGCTCTGTTTGGTTCAAATGTTCGTCGGTGCGATAGTAGGGAGTATAGCGCAATTCTAAATAGGCAAGATTCTCGAAGATGTAAGCGCCGCGAATCAGACGATAGATAAAATAGGGCAAAGTTTGGGCGGTTTGAACACTTTCGACTAGGGTATGTAATTCTAAATACTCATCTAAACTATTGCGTTCACGGGTGTAAAATTCCTCAAAAGCGGGGTATTCTGGGAATTTGGCCGCTAAATCCCGCTCATGTCTGTGAAAGTAGCGCCAGAGAATTCTCGGTACTACCGATCCCCCTAAATGCCGATGCAAATCTGCGTATAAAGCCACAACTCCGATGCTCCTTAGTCTCTCAAATGTTCCTTAAATATAACGAAGTTTTACAATTGTTTGACAATCATTCCCAAATAGTATCAGTACCTATTCGGTGATCGGTTGGGTGTTGGGGAGCGGGGAGATAGTGAACAGTCGCTAGTGCAAGGCTCAGATCTGATCACCGATCACTGATTCAAGGCTGACAGCTAGAATAAGGTCATTAAACCTAAATAAAGCTTTAGGGAATAGAGGGGTGACAACATATACAATGATTGGGGTTTATCCTCAAGCAACCCTAAGCCTATGCCACGCCGTGATGACTTACAGAAAATCCTAATCTTGGGCGCTGGCCCGATTGTCATCGGACAAGCCTGTGAATTCGACTATTCGGGAACTCAAGCCTGTAAAGCCCTACGAGAAGAAGGTTATGAGGTAATTTTAGTCAATTCTAACCCCGCCTCGATCATGACCGATCCAGAAATGGCCGATCGCACCTACATTGAACCAATTCTGCCGGAAATTGTCGAGAAAATTATCGCCAAAGAACGTCCCGATGCCATTCTACCGACTATGGGCGGTCAAACTGCCCTAAATACCGCGGTAGCTTTGGCCAAAAGCGGCGTTTTAGAAAAATATAACGTGGAACTGATCGGGGCAAAACTCCCCGCTATTGAAAAAGCCGAAGATAGGGAACTATTCAAAAAAGCAATGGAGAAAATCGGTGTTCCCGTCTGTCCTTCGGGGATTGCCAACAA
Organism: Microcystis sp. M079S1; assembly: GCF_020246425.1. Classification (NCBI taxonomy): domain Bacteria; kingdom Bacillati; phylum Cyanobacteriota; class Cyanophyceae; order Chroococcales; family Microcystaceae; genus Microcystis; species Microcystis sp. M079S1. Next base: position 12,725 of record NZ_JADBSZ010000233.1, on the reverse strand, counting down.
TTTAGAAGAAGCAAAAGCGATCGCCCATCAGATCGGTTCCTATCCTCTCATTATCCGGCCGGCCTTCACTTTAGGAGGAACGGGGGGCGGTATTGCCTATAACCAAGAAGAATTTGAACCGATGGCCCAGTATGGTCTAGATTGTTCGCCTACATCGCAAATTCTCGTCGAAAAATCCCTAATTGGCTGGAAAGAATACGAATTAGAGGTCATGCGCGATCTAGCCGATAACGTGGTGATCATCTGTTCGATCGAAAACTTTGACCCGATGGGAGTCCATACCGGCGACTCGATTACGGTTGCGCCCGCCCAAACCCTGACCGATAAAGAATACCAACGCCTCCGGGACTATTCTAAGGCAATTATTCGGGAAATTGGCGTAGAAACCGGCGGATCGAACATCCAATTCTCCGTTAATCCCACTAACGGCGACGTAATCGTGATTGAGATGAATCCCCGGGTATCGCGTTCTTCGGCCCTAGCATCAAAAGCCACGGGATTCCCGATCGCTAAATTTGCCGCTAAACTAGCAGTAGGCTACACTTTAGACGAAATTCCCAACGATATCACCAAAAAAACCCCGGCTTCCTTTGAACCGACTATCGATTACGTCGTCACCAAAATTCCTCGCTTTGCCTTCGAGAAATTCCCCGGCTCCCAACCGATTCTAACCACCCAGATGAAATCCGTCGGGGAAGCCATGGCTATCGGTCGAACTTTCCAAGAATCCTTTCAAAAAGCACTTCGATCCCTAGAAACGGGACGTTTTGGCTTTGGTTGCGATAAAGTCGAAACTCTCCCCCCCCTCTCGGAAGTCCGGGCCGGTTTGCGGACACCTAACCCCGAACGAGTTTATAGTATCTATCATGCTTTTAAATTGGGCATGAATGGGTCGGAAATCCACGAACTAACCGGGATTGATCCCTGGTTCCTCGATAAATTGGCCGATTTGATGGAAACCGAGAAGTTTCTCAAACGAACTCCCCTGAAAAGTCTCAGCCAAGAGGACCTATTCGCTATTAAACAACAGGGATTTAGCGATCGCCAAATCGCCTTCGCCACCAACAGCAGCGAGGACGAAGTGAGAAGTTATCGCAAGGGTTTAGGTATTGTTCCCGTTTATAAAATGGTGGATACCTGCGCGGCGGAATTTGAGGCCCTGACACCCTACTATTATTCCACCTACGAACAGGTAGAATCGGAAGTTTTACCCTCCGATAAACGTAAAGTGATGATCCTCGGTGGTGGTCCCAATCGCATCGGTCAGGGGATAGAATTTGACTACTGTTGTTGTCATGCCGCTTTTTCCCTCAGTCAAGCTGGTTTTGAGACGATTATGGTCAACTCTAACCCGGAAACTGTCTCCACCGATTACGATACCAGCGATCGCCTTTACTTTGAACCCCTGACCAAAGAGGATGTCTTAAATATCATCGAAGCGGAACAACCAGAGGGTTTAATTATTCAATTCGGTGGGCAAACTCCCTTAAAACTGGCGGTTCCCCTGCAAAAATATTTAGAATCGCCTAATTGTCCCGTAAATACCAAAATTTGGGGAACTTCACCCGATTCGATCGATACCGCCGAAGATCGGGAACGTTTTGAACAAATCCTCCGAGAATTAGATATCCGACAACCCCTCAACGGTATTGCCCGCAATTTCCAAGAATCCCAAGCAGTGGCTCAACGCATCGGTTATCCTGTAGTAGTACGTCCGTCCTATGTTTTGGGCGGTCGGGCAATGGAAATCGTCTATTCCGATAGCGAATTGGAACGCTATATGAAGTATGCGGTACAGATAGAACCGGATCACCCGATTTTAATCGATAAATTCCTCGAAAATGCCATCGAAGTGGATGTGGATGCCCTGTCAGATGCGACGGGAACAGTAGTTATCGGGGGATTAATGGAACATATCGAACAAGCGGGCGTACATTCGGGCGATTCTGCCTGTTCTATCCCCCATACGTCCCTGAGTGCCTCGGTTTTAACCACAATTCGACAATGGACGGTGGAACTAGCGAAAGCTTTAAAAGTAATCGGTTTGATGAATATCCAGTATGCGGTACAGGGGGAGACAGTTTATATCTTAGAAGCGAATCCCCGCGCTAGTCGTACTGTTCCCTACGTTTCCAAAGCAACGGGAGTTCCTTTAGCAAAAGTTGCCTCCCTCGTCATGTCGGGCAAAACCCTAGCAGAATTGGGTATCATCAGCGAAGCAATTCCCCGTCATATTGCCGTGAAAGAAGCGGTTTTACCCTTCCAGAAGTTCCCCGGTGCTGATACTCTCCTGGGACCAGAAATGCGTTCTACAGGGGAAGTAATGGGGATTGACAGCGATTTTGGCAAAGCTTTCGCTAAAGCGGAAATGGCCGCCGGCGTGATTTTAGCCACCAGTGGGACGGTTTTCGTCTCGATGAACGATCGCGATAAAACCCCCATGGTTCCCGTGGTTAAGGATCTGCAATCCCTCGGTTTTCGCGTCGTCGCCACTTCGGGAACTCGTGAAGTTTTGTTAGAAAACGGTTGCGAAAATATCGATTTAGTGCTAAAGATTCACGAAGGTCGTCCCCACGTTATCGATTGGATCAAAAATGACTGGATTCAGTTTATTGTCAATACTCCCAGTGGTGAAGAATCCCAAAACGATGGCCGACAAATTCGCCGTACTGCCCTCGATTATAAGTTACCAATTATCACCACTATCGCCGGGGCAAAAGCGACGGTAGCGGCCTTAAAATCCCTGCAATCCCAACCTTTAGAGGTGAAAGCTTTACAGGATTATCTCGCCTAATTTCAGTTATCAGTGATCAGTTATCAGTTATCAGTTATCAGTTAGAAAGGGGATATAGGGATTTAGGGAAATTTCAGCCAAATGCCCCACTACCCCACTACCCCATCACCCGACACCCCACTTCCTAATTCCCATGACCGATACTCTAAACGATTATAAAAACCTGATTAGTGAACTGATTAACCGTTATAAAAACCGCGTCGATTTCCTGACAATTCGTCTGGAAGAAGCGCGGGGGACAAATATTCTACTGCGTTCCGAACGAGTGGAAACCCTCAGCGAAGGTATTGCTATCGGTGGTCAGGTACGCGCTTGTTATAAAGGAGGTTGGGGATTTGCCAGCTTTAATCAATTATCCAGTTTACAGGAACGATTAGAAGATGCGATCGCTGCTGCCCGTTTAATTGGGGAAGAAGAAACCCTGATTGCTCCGGTAGAACCTGTAATTATTAGTTGTGAATTGCCTTTAACGGGAACAGACCCGCGTTTAGTGCCATTAGCTGATAAAAAAGCCCTCTGCGATCGCTATAATAACTTACTGCGTCAACATCATCCCAGTATTGCCACCACTTCCGTCCGTTACAGCGATAGCAGTCAACATATTCTTTTAGGCACTTCTGACGGGACTTTAATCGAACAAAAATGGTCAGACTTAGAAATGCGTTTTTCGGCCACCGCTAGGGATGGGGACAGCGTACAAACAGGCCGGGAAACCACCGGTTCCCGAAAAGCTTTCGAGGATCTGGTCAATTTAGAAGAACAGGTGCAAGGGTCGGCTAAACGGGCCGTACAAGCCCTAGTTTTGCCCCCTGTCAAGGGCGATACCTACACCATCGTCATCGATCCCATTTTAACCGGTCTGTTCGTCCATGAGGCTTTTGGCCACCTTTCCGAGGCAGATATGTTATACGAAAATCCCGACCTTTTGGAGGTGATGAGTATGGGCAAACGTTTTGGACCAGATAACCTGCAAATCTTTGACGGGGCCCATCCGGAAGGTCATCGGGGCAGTTATTTTTATGACGATGAGGGAACCCCCGCGACGACGACTCAGTTAATTAAAGATGGGGTTTTGGTGGGAAGACTGCATTCACGGGAAACGGCGGGCAAATTAGGCGAAAAACCGACAGGTAACGCCCGTTGTCTCAATTATCATTATCCGCCCATTGTCCGCATGACCAACACTTGGATTGAACGGGGAACCACTCCCGTTAAAGAGTTATTTTCGGGGATAAAAACGGGAGTTTATGCCCAAAATTGGCAGGGAGGCATGACTAACGGCGAAATGTTCACTTTTAGCGCTGGGGAAGCTTGGATGATTCGCGATGGAGAAATTGCTGAACCGGTTAAAGATGTGACTCTCTCCGGTAATGTCTTTAAAACCCTAGCCAATATTGAGGCAATTGGGGATGATTTCTACTGGGATGAGTCGGGAGGCTGCGGAAAAGGGGGTCAAAGTGGTTTACCCGTCGGCTGCGGTGGCCCCAGTCTCCGTATCCGCGATGTGGTCGTGGGGGGAGAAGCCGATATTTAGTGAACAGTCAACAGTAAACAGTAAACAGCTTCTGAGGGCAAGAGGCTCCAAGAAAGAATCTGGCAATTCTCCTACCTAAAAAGAAGGTTAGAAACTAAGTACATCAAAACCTTTAGCTTAACAAATTAGGGGGTGCATCTCAATTTTTGGGCGCACGCAGTTCGATAAACTCATTGTAGGGGCGAATTGCCTTCGCCCTGACAGCCGCAGTCTATCTCATCTTCTCGTCACTGTCTTCAATTTTTTGATCATCTTGATTGATTTCTTCTTTAAATCCCCGTAAAGTTTTCCCCAAAGCTGCCCCAAATTCGGGTATTTTTTTCGGTCCAAATATCAGCAGAACAACCACAGCAATAATTACTATTTCTGGCCAACCTAATCCAAACATAATCTTGAAAGTAAAAAGTAAAAAAAGAGAAAGGAGTCAGAATTCAGGAGTCGGAAACTTAACGGTGATAACTGATAACTGATAACTGACTCTACGCTGCCACTTCTGCTCGTTTATAAGCTTCGTCGAGGACTTCTGAGAGAGTCGGATGGGTGTGGATGCGGAAAGCGAGTTCATGGACGGATTTACGTTCAGCGATCGCATTGGCCGCTTCTTGAATTAAATCCGATGCGTGGATACCGATAATATGAACACCGAGTAATTCGCCCGTATCCTGACGATAAACGACTTTAGCGATGCCTTCCGTTTCTCCTTCCGCTAAAGCTTTGGAATTTCCCTTAAAATAGGTCTTGACAGAAGCAACCTTATACCCTTCTTCCTGTGCCAAAGCTTCTGCTTGCGGTTCCGTTAAACCCACATAACTAATTTCGGGGTGGGTAAAAGCGGCGGCGGGAATACTGCGATAATCGATGGTTTTTGGGCGATTACAGATATTTTCAATGGCTATTACCCCTTGACCCGAAGCAGCGTGAGCTAACATCATTTTACCCGTAGCATCGCCCACGGCCCAGAGATGGGGAACCGGTTCACCGGACTGAATTACCTGCATTTTGTCATTAACGGCAATAAAACCGCGTTTATCCAGTTCTACACCCACAAATTCCAATCCGAGATTCTTTGTCGCCGGGATTCTTCCTGTAGCGACTAAACAAGCATCTACTTCTAAAATTTCGATCGCTTCTTTGCTTTTTGCGTCCACCAGTTCAATGGCCACAGGATTCCCCGGTTTAATACTTTTTGCCAAAACTCCCACATAAGTCTCGATGTCTCTAGGTTTAATCAGAACTCTTTCCGCGATTTTCGAGATTTCTGGGTCAAATCCTGGCATGAGACTATCTAAAGCTTCGATCATCGTCACTTCACAACCCAAAGCGGTGTATATATCCGAAAATTCCAGACCGATATAACCACTACCGATAATTGCGATCCACTTGGGTAAAGTTTCTAATCTAACGGCCTCATCGCTGGTAAAAACCGTTTTATGATCGATCTCGATCCCCGGTGGGACAAAGGGAACCGACCCCGGACAGAGCATAATATCCTTAGCGGTGTAGATTTTTTCGCCACTGTCCCCGATGACGCTAACTTTTTGCGGGCCGGCGATTTTTCCCCAACCGTGGATAGTATCAACCTTGAGACGTTTAAGACTATTAGTGAGATCGCCTCTAATTTTACTGACAAGGTTGTTAGCATGATCGGCAATTGTTGGACGGTCAAAATTAACGCCACCGATGGCAATACCTAGACTTTTCAGATGGTCACTATCGGCCAATTCGCGCACTCGTCCCGAGGCTGCCAGTAAAGCTTTAGAAGGAATACAACCGCGATTAACACAGGTTCCTCCCATATCTTTGGCTTCGATAATAGCCGTTTTTAGCCCACATTTGACCGCGTGTAGGGCTGCTCCGTGGCCACCAACTCCAGCACCGATAATAATTAAATCGTAGTCGAATTCACTCATAGTCTCTCTGACTCTCAAAGTTAGCATTATCTCATTTTACGATCCACTGCGATCAAGCTGTGCTATCCTGGGCAAAAACTGGAGCCAGTTTTTAGCCATCAGGCTCTTGTGCATTGAAACTGGCTATTGGCAATTTTAGGACAAGACGTTACTAGACCTCTGGTAAAAATCAAAAATTGTTGTTGGGGTTAGGAGCCAGTCGTCAGTAGTCAGGAGAATTAAGGGTTCTTCTGGTTTCTGTGTGGGAACGAGGTCTATACTGATAGTTTCTTCTGCAAAATAGTCCTAGAAGTCTGGCTCAATAAGCATTTCACGATTCTATAAGCGCAAATTATCACCCAAAGTCGAGAAGAGCCAATTAAGAATGAATAATAATGGTCTATTCACAGATTTTAGGCAATTTAATCCTTATTTTTGCCGTTTTTGAATCCTCAAAAATTAATTAGGGTTTGCTGAATCAAAATATGAATACTAATCGTGCATTGTATCCATAAGTTAGTCTAGTCCTAGATTGGAAAAATTAGACCTCCCGCCAATACTTTGCCAGATGAAGGAACCATCTTTCTCCTACCATAATTTAGGCTCGAAACCAGAATCATTAATAATTTCTACCGTTTCTCCCGATGGTTTAATTACAAATAAACCTTGTTTATAGGCATAACGATCTACTCCTTCATCTATTTCTATTCCTGCCACTGCACCATAAGCTTGATAGTTTTTATAATGGGGAAATGCTTGTTTAAATCGACTTAATTTTTCTAAAAATTCATTGACATCATCTTTCGATAAACGAGACTTACATTCTACTAAAACTACCTCGGTTTCATCGACGGCTAAAATATCAATCTCCATGGCTATTCCTTGCCGTTTTACCCTGGCACGACTGTAGGTTTCTTTAACATCGATACCTTTGCCACGAAATAGGCTAATAACAGCAGGTTCGACTAATTCCTCGACAAATCTTCCCCAGCGAGTGGTTAAACTATCCACAGCACGACTGGTATTGGCCACTGTTTTCTCTAGCTTGGCTAAACGGCGATCGGCTTCAGCAGCCCGGCGATCGGCTTCGGCGGCCCAGCGATCGGCTTCGGCCTTGGCTTCGGCGGCCCGGCGATCGGCTTCGGCCTTGGCTTCGGCGGCCCAGCGATCGGCTTCGGCCTTGGCTTCGGCGGCCCGGCGATCGTATTCTTGGCGTGATTGTTCAAACTTTTCGTTAGTTTTCTCAAAAAGTTTATAGATATCTTCGATGGTAATCGGTTGAGACATGGTTATTTGTTTTAATCTTTCTTATTTTACTTCTTACTATAATTGTACTAGCAAAGTGCAAGTCATTTTAGGGACGGGTGTTAATTCAGCAAGTCAATAGTTACAGCGTTTCTCCTCAAGATAAAGTATGACGAGATTGGATATCGACCGGCTACTGTTCCGCAGTTCCGGCGTTCCCTAAAACCAGAGACTTCCCACCTCACCATGAAGATAACTGCTCTCGATCAAAAACAACCCCTAACCTCTCGGCTAGGAGTTATGGATCAAGGTAGTTGTTTGCTCAAAATTAAAGATAGAGATGAGTTGAAAAACTAGGCAAGAGGATCTACACCCATGTCCACTACAGCATTGCGTAAAACGGTGATTTGTTGCCTAAAGTCCAGTCTTTGCAGAGCGGTGAGGACGATATTCGCCTCGCGAGTCATTTTGTAGTTAGCGGGGACGGGAACCACAGTTCCTTCCTTGATCATTTTCGCTAATTGATACCAGAAAGCTAGTTTGGTGTTAAGACTGAGAATACCGTAGGATCGGGTAATCGGATTGCTGACTTTTTTAACCAAATCGCGCATGGTTTCTAATTGTTCAGCCTGGGATTTGGCTCAATAAATTGATCATTGCAAATAATTGTTACAAATACTTGACTTAAGATATTTCTATGGTGACAGAAACACAAATCAAAGAAAAAGCGCTAGAGTTGGGCTTCCATGGGGTCGGTATTGCCTCTGTGGACAGCCAAGACTCGGCGGTATCCCATCTAAAAAGCTGGTTAGAGCGGGGTTATCACGCTGATATGGATTGGATGACTAACCCGAAACGACAGGATATCAAAACTCTTTGGCCAGAAGTGCGATCGCTAATTGGTCTCGCCCTTAACTACTACACCCCCCAGCAACACAGTCAAGAGCAAAACCATGGCAAAATTTCCCGTTATGCTTGGGGACGGGATTATCACAAAGTATTAAGTAAAAAATTAAAAGCCCTCAGTCAATGGTTAGAAAGTCAGGGGGAGCAAATTCAAACCCGTTACTATGTGGATACAGGACCGGTACAGGATAAAGTTTGGGCGCAAAGAGCAGGGATCGGCTGGATTGCCAAGAATGGTAACTTAATTACCCGCAATTACGGCAGTTGGGTATTTTTAGGGGAAATATTAACTAATTTACCTTTAGAACCCGATCGACCCCATAGCGCCCATTGTGGCACCTGTAGCCGTTGTTTAAGCGCTTGTCCGACCCAAGCAATAGTTAGTCCCTATGTGGTGGATGCTAATCGCTGTATTGCATACCATACCATCGAAAATCGTGCTGTAACTTTGCCTACAGAAATTGCCAAGAATTTACAAGGTTGGGTAGCTGGCTGCGATATCTGTCAAGATGTCTGTCCTTGGAATCAACGTTTTGCCCAAGTTACCGACGTGGAGGATTTTCAACCTCGTCCCGAAAACCTCTCGCCAAGGTTGGATGAATTAGCTAATCTAACTATAGAGGAGTGGGATCGTCGTTTCATCTCGTCAGCCCTGCGTCGAATTAAACCCCAGCAGTGGCGACGTAATGCCCAAGCTAATTTAGCTCATTCCCCTCACCCCGCACAAGATGACAATTAAAGTAGTAGTGTTCGATTTTGATGGTACTATCGCCGATACCCACGATACTTTCGTGGAGATTGTCAATCGTTTGGCTAAAAATTTTGGTTATCAACCCGTCAACGAGGAAGATTTGGCCAGACTAAAAAACCTTAGTTCCCAAGAAATTATTAGACAATCCCAAGTTTCCCCCGTTAAAATCCCTTTTTTACTCTATCGAGTTAAACGGGAATTAAATAAACAAATTGAATGTCTGAAACCCTTCCATGGCTGGCATCACTGCCTCGCCACTCTTAAAGAAAGAGGCTATAGATTAGGAATAATAACTTCTAATACTAAAGAAAACGTCACCATCTTTTTAGCAAATAATCAACTCTTAAATTTATTTGATTTTATCTATTCGGGAACGCCTTTATTCGGCAAACACAAAATTATTGATCGCCTGATCCGACAAAATAAATTCTGTCCCGATGAAATGATTTATGTCGGCGATGAAACTAGAGATATTACTGCTGCCCAAAAAAGTCGAGTGCAGGTGGTGGCCGTCGCTTGGGGCTTTAATTCCCCTCAAATTCTCACTCAATTTAACCCCGATCATCTCATTCATCATCCCCTAGAATTATTGGATATTTTAGATAGGGCTGGCTGAAAAAGTTTTTCCTAGGGGCAGGGAAAGGCAGTTTGGGCATTTGTACTAAAATTACCAATACTCAGTTTAAATATAGACTTCGATCGATGGGGGCAGAGAGACTCGAACTCTCACGAGCTTATAAGGCTCAACGGATTTTAAGTCCGTAGCGTCTACCATTCCGCCACGCCCCCGTTATTTAACCGACAATTTTTTATCATATCACAAATAATTTAATTGGCAAGAGTATTTTCAGTAAATTATTTTAGCCCGCCAATTCGATCGCCGCAAAGGGGGAAAGAGGGGGTAAAATAATCAGCAGGTGAATTGCCGTTCACCGACAGCTATTGAGAAAAATCAATCCTTATGCAATCAATTCTGACGCAAGAAACCATTATCATCGCCCTGATCTACCTATCTCTCAGTGTTTTGTATTTGCTCGTCATTCCCGCCGTTATCTACTACTACCTCAATACGCGCTGGTATGTGGCTTCTTCTTGGGAAAGAGGGTTTATGTACTTTCTGATGAGCTTTTTCTTCCCTGGGATGCTGTTGTTAAGTCCTTTCCTTAACTTCCGTCCCCAACGTCGTACTCTAAAAGCTTAAGTTATCACCAAAAAAACCCATGAGACGCATTGATGTCATCGGGATCGGTATAGGGATGTTTGCTATGGGCGGCATCCTCTACATTATCCTACAAAAAACCGGTTTAGATAGTGCTTCGGCGGGAATTTGGAGTCAAGCGGTGTTGGTAGGTGGTGTCATCGGTTGGATTTTTACCTATCTGTTTCGAGTCGCCACCGATAATATGACCTACGGCCAACAGCGCAAAGATTACGAAGATGCCGTCTTTAAAAAACGTCTGGAAGCGATGACTCCCGAAGAAATCGCCCAAATGCAGCGGGAGATTGAAGAAGAAAAAACTAAATAGACGGATGAAACCCGATAAAATCATCATCGGTTGGCGAGAATGGCTCGATTTACCTGATTTAGGCATTACCAAAATAAAGGCCAAGATTGATACAGGCGCTCGCTCCTCGGCCCTACACGCTTTTCATCTCCATCCTTTTCGAGATGGCGATCGCAATTGGCTGCGCTTTCAAGTTCATCCCTACCAAAAAGATAGTCACCACACTGTCACCACCACCGCAGAAATCCTCGAATGGCGACAGGTAAAAAATTCTGGGGGTCAAAGTCAACTACGTCCTCTTATTAGAACAAGTGTATTGCTTGGTGATCGTCAATGGGCGATCGAATTAACTTTGACTAATCGCGATGTCATGGGTTTTCGGATGTTATTAGGACGAGAAGCGCTGAAAAAAGGCTTTCTTGTCCATCCGAATAAGTCTTTTTTACTGAGTTAAGTTATATTTAGGGTTGGCTGAAAAAGTTTTTCCTGGGGGCAGGGTGTGGGTTTTACCGATTTTCAGGTGGTCAATTACCTAATTTTCAGGGAAAAAGTCCCTGAATTTTCCCCCCGATCACTCCCAGGGCCGGTACTTTTTGATTGACAAAAAGTCTAAAAACCTTATCCAACAAGGTTTTTAGATTTATTCAGCCAGCCCTAAGTAGCGGGTAAATCTTGGTATTCAGCCAAAGCATTTATAAAAAACAAGTCTCCCCAAATTAAACCCGTATCTTGACTCTCCCCCGCTAACCGCTCGCGCGGTGTAGCGGGGGATTCTCGGTTCTTAGGCTTTTAACTAGATCGACCTGGTTTAACCCGGTCGATCCCCGTCAAATCGCCTCCGCAAGCGTTTTCTAACACGGTCAGCCCGACCGCGTTTTTTCCTCGGTTCTCGATTACCTTCGCTGATGCCGTATCTCTCGGTTCAATGTGGCCGCAGGAATTGCATCGGTGAACTCTTTCCGATAACGACTTTTTGCCGGTGAACGCACCACAATTAGGACACTCCTGTGAAGTTCCGTTTTTATCGACTTTCAGATAATATTTTCCACGTTTCCAAGCGACAAACGGTAGTATCTCGTTAATAAAACTACCGACACCCGAATCTAGAGATTGCTTTCTAACGATCCCTCTAGACCAGGAAACGAAGTTAATATCTTCAACAAAGATATTATCAGCAAGATCACAAAGGTAATGAGCTAGTTTAAAGTGCCAATCTCTACGAGTATTAGACACTTTTTCATGTAATCTCGCTATCTTCTCCTGAAGTTTTAACCAATTACTAGAGCCTTTAGTTTTCCGTTTCAAGCGTCTTTGTAGCAATTTAAGCTGACTCTGTACTTTCAACAAAAATCGAGGGGCTTTGATTAAATCTCCCCGTGAAGTAGCGACAAAACTCTCAATCCCCGCGTCGATTCCTAAACAGGTTTTCCCTACTGTCATATCGGGAACTAATTCCGTAGATTGGAAGGAAACCGAAACGTAAAATCCCGACGCTTTTTGGATAATTCGAGCTTGTTTAGGCTCGAACCCAGACGGGTACTCCCTAGATTTCCTAATCCGAATTTTTCCCAATTGTGGAAAATTTAAGTATTCGTCACCTAGAAAGTTTTTTGACAGCGCAGGAAAAATAAAACTCCGCATCTTTTTCTTAAATCTAGGAAAGCCGAAGCCTTGGGATTTCATGTCAGAAAAAGCTTTATCTAAAGTTTTTAAGACTTGCTGTAAGACTTGAGCGTTAACCGTCTTTAATATCGGATAAACTTTTTTAGCTTCCGTTAGATTTTTAGCTTGAACGAAGTAATTTGGATAGGGTTCATCCGCCGGAATTATGTACTCGGAAACTAGCGAACAGTGATCCGCAAGACACTTTCGAGAGTTCAACCAATCTTTCCGTTCTGAAAGAGCGTAATTATAAACGCTTTTGCAAACATCAAGAATATGGATGATCTCCCGTTCCTGTTGTCTGTTTACCTTTAGTTTGTACTGGTAGGTAAGCGTTATCACTGTCGTTCGTGAGCGGGATGTACAATTAGATTATAACACTTACCGCCTAATATATCAACTAATTAGGGGTTGCTGAATAAATCTAAAAACCTTGTTG
>NZ_JADBSZ010000232.1:0-7095 GCF_020246425.1 Microcystis sp. M079S1 | reverse complement strand
CTGGAATTATGTTAAATTCTTGACTGAGCCTGTGCCGATTATTTTTAGCAAACTCTCCTAGCTCTCTATAACCTGAGTATCCTAGCATTGTTCCCAGTATTATTACTACTAATACTATCCATAAAGGGTGTCTTTTTCCTTGATCTTTCCTAAAGTCCTTGACTTGTTTCAGTTTTTGTATTAAGCTCAACATATATTTCAAAAGTTGGCGGTCACTTCTCATTTTACCTGATAGTTATCGCTTTTACTTTTGATATTCTGATGGGAGAATGAAACAGCCCTACCTTGATAAGGGGGGCATCTGATAATTTTTAACGCCTACCTACTTAGGGTCTGCTGAATAAATCTAAAAACCTTGCTGGATAAGACTTTTAGCCTTTTTTGAAATCCAAAAGTACCAGATATGGGAGTGATCAGGGGGAAATTCAGGTACTTTTTCCCTGAAAATTAGGTAATTGACCCCCTCAAAATCGGTAAAACCCCACACCCCACACCCTACACCCTACACCCTGCCCCTAGGAAAAACTTTTTCAGCAGACCCTACTTAATTTTTGCTTATGGAATCGTGAAATACCTATCAGGCAAGACTTTTAGGGCTATTTTGACGTTCGGCGATGCTCAGTCGAGCCGAGGAAGAAACTAGAAAATATCAGTATAGACCTGGTTTCCACACATAAACCAGAAGCTCCCAAATACTGATGGGCAGTCAGGAGTTTAAGCTTGTGGAGAGACTGTAAGACTCCTTGGGATTCGTCTCAAAAAGCAGGTTTCTGTGAAGCAAGAATCTCCCATCACACAGCTTTGCATTGTGATGGCGAGAGTGTCAAAATTGTGTTCAATTACTCGTCATCCCAGTCATGCCTTCCAGCGGTCAAGTGAAATCGATTTTTTTTCTGATCCTCTTTCTCCTCAGTATTCTAGGGGGTATTCTACTGGCTTCGCTACTTCAACAACCAGCGATCGCCCAATCCCCTTCCTCGGATACAGTGCTGAATCGTTATCAAATTGGACAGCAAACCTATCTAGAAAATTGTGCCACCTGCCATATTGCCATTCCTCCGAGCATCCTACCGAGTCAAACTTGGAAAAAAATCCTAGAAAATCCTAATTCTCACTATGGTATCCGTTTAAAACCAATTGTCGGCATTACTCAGCGTCTTATCTGGGATTATCTCAGTTATTCTTCCCGCCCTCTTAGCGAGACTACTTTTGTTCCCCTCCTAATTGAACAGTCCAGCTATGTAAAGGTTTTGCATCCTAGGGTCAATTTACCTAATCCTATCGGTCATACCACCTGTGTCACCTGTCATCCCAACGCTTCCCGCTACGATTATCAAACCCTTACCCCCATCTGGGATGATGCAGCCTAATCAGGAGTCAGTGATCAGTTTTCAGATGTGAGTTTTTAGTTCACTGATTACTGTTTACTGATCACTGAGAGGAGGTGCAGTTAGGGTGATTTCGCCGATTTGACCAGCTTTACCCATTAATTGGGCAGGGTTTTCGTTAAGAGAGATTTTAACAGCGCCAGCATTGCCCGATCGAATATTTAAACTCTTTTGGGCTGTCCAAGTTTGTTTAGTACCGGGTTGGAGAGTGCCTTCATGGACTTTTTTGCCATCGGCAATTACCCTTACCCAAGCGGCCTGTTCAATAGTTACCTCGGCTGAGAGGGGAACTTTTGGCTGAGGAGAAAGGGAAGGAGAGACTACTGGTGCGGGAGGGACTACCGGTGCGGGGGAAACCACGGGGGAAGGAGAGGGAGTAACGGCAGGGGGGTTAGAGAGAGGGGGACGGAGGAAAAGATAGCCAATACCACAAAATATGCCCGCCAGCAAGCCTAGCCAGAGATACATCCCGAAAAAGGTTGATTTAGCCGGTTGGAGGCCAGTTTCCGGGGCTGGTTTTTCTGGTTTCACTGGTTCCACTTTTGGGGCAGCGGGTTCAGCCTTGGGGAGAGGGGTAGCTTTTGTGGGCAGTGTTTTCGGGATAGTTACCTCTTGGGCTAATTGTTCCGCACTAGGAGACAAGCGATCGGCTAAAGCTTTACCATCAATTTTTAGAGCATCACCGTAGCGTTTGATAAATCCCTTGACATAAATTAATTCTGGTAATTTCTCCCAATTCCCCGTTTCCAACGCTTCTAGCATTGGTACTCTAATCATCGTCAGGGCGGCGATATCGTCTATGCTCAGGCCGCTTTCTTCCCGTTTTTGACGTAAATAAGTCCCGATTTCCTTGATTTGTTCGGCTTGTAGGGGACTGAGTTGACTCATAATTCCAGTCATAATCTATACCAACTTAGATGATAATCTCGATTTTGTTATTTTGGGATAATCTGTTCTCTAGAAGCTCCTTTCACCTTGTCATCATTACCGGCGAAAAGGTTCCAAAAACTGGCAAAAATCGGCAATACTTGCCAAAGTTAAGTTTTTTATTCTCGGTTGACTGCACTGGCTACTTAGTGCATACATTTGTTCTCAATACTTGTTTTTCTCCAACTCTCAGCTTATCGTTAATTATGACCTTTATTCCCCATCCCGACACCGCCCCCCTTAACCTTACCTGTGCCGTAGTCACGGTGAGCGATACTCGTACCCCAGAGACGGATAGGAGTGGCCAAATAATTCAAGAGTTACTAACTCGATCGGGTCATGATATCGGCCTATACTTAATTATCCCTGATGAACCCTTACAAATTCAAGCAATCTTACCAGAGATTAGTAATCAAAATCAGATAAAAGTCTTAATTCTCAATGGGGGTACGGGTATTGCTCCCAGAGACAATACATACGATGCTTTAGTACCTTTATTAAGGATTACTTTGCCCGGTTTTGGCGAATTATTTCGTTATCTCAGCTATCAGGAAATTGGCTCCCGTGCCATGGCATCAAGGGCAATAGCTGGGGTTTATCAAAACTTATTGGTCTTTTCTCTCCCCGGTTCCACTAATGCCGTTAAATTGGCCCTAGAAAAACTGATTCTTCCCGAAATTTTACATCTGGTTAAACAGCTGAATGGATAATTTATTGGGATTTGATCTGGGCGGAAATTTCTTGAAAACATACATCCCAAAAATAGCCAGCTAGATTCACAGCACTTAACAGTTTAGGAATTCCTTCACTTAGACTAGCAAAACCTTGATTTTTAATCTGGAGAAAATCAATAGTTATCGCCAAAGTTAAAAGTGCTAAAGCGATGATTAAAATTTGGTAAGAAGTTTGTGTTATTTGCCGCCAAAATGCTAAACCATAAATCAGAATTGCCAGGCCGTAAACAGAGATAGTCAAGAATTTGGGAATATTAAAATAGAGGAGAATGATATGAATTCTGAAGATTTCATTGATGGCAATCAGTCCCGTTATTATACCAGAAAAAAGTAAAAAATTGTCAGAATTATTGAAACTTGTCTTGCGGGACAATAAATCATAACTAAAAAGGCAAACAATCGGAGGTAAACAACAAAGCAATTGAAAAGAATGGGTTAATAAACCGGCGATCGGAGTTGGGGGAGTAGCGGGAGGATAAAACAAAAGACTAGAGTTTAATTTTGCCCGATCAACCCCAGCAATCAAAGCTAAAATCAAGAGGAGAACGACAAGATTTATTTTCAGAAAATGCTGTTCTCGTGAGGACATAAGTATAGTAGTTTATAATTGTGGCTATTAACCACGGTATAATTCACAAAGTGCCGCTTTCTACAGGCTCGATCTACATACCGAAGCGCCAAGCATTTCCCTAATTGTGTTAAGGACAATTTTCTCGGTTTTCTATGCTCGATCAAAAAGAACTTTTGTGTTTATTACAATTGGCTAGTCCCATTTTACCCGTGGGGGCCTATAGTTATTCCGAAGGGCTAGAAACCCTCGTCGAAAAGGGGATTATCTCCAATAGTGCCAGCTTAAATGATTGGTTAGAGCGATCGCTATGTCAAGGCTCGATTCGCTTAGAAACGGCTGTTTTAGTAAGGGTATATCGTTGTTTTTGTCAAGAGGATTTTACAAAACTTAATTATTGGGACAATTGGTTATCGGCAACGCGAGAAACAGCCGAATTAAGACAGCAAAGCTGGCAAATGGGGCGATCGCTGTTAAACTTATTGCGGGAGTTAGCACCGGCCAGAGATAATCTACCAGAACAGGCTAATTATGCCACCGCTTTTGCGATCGGGGCAAGTCATTGGCAAATTGGGGAAGAATTGGCGGTTTTAGGCTATTTACACAGTTGGGCAAGTAATTTAATCAATGCAGGATTGCGTTTAATTCCTCTAGGACAAACCCTAGGACAATCCCTTCTGATCGGTTTACAGCCCAGTTTATTAACAGCAACAGCAGATATTATCAGTTTAGCCGATGAAAACCTGAGCAGTTGGAGTTGGGGGCTAAGTTTTGCCAGTATGAACCACGAAACCCAGTATAGTCGTCTATTTCGCAGTTAGAAATTTAGAGAGAAGAGCAGGAGAATGACGGAAAAAAGCAGATAAGGTATAGTATGATTGAAAAAAATCTTAGGTCCTAGTTCTCGCTTTCTGAGTGACTAAGGGTTTTAAGGAAAGATGCGAACACTCTACCTAGCCACAGTGTACCAATGTTTAGTCAATCAGAAAAAATTCCCGTTTCGGTGTTGATTCCCGCCAAAAACGAGGAATCTAACCTTCCCGCCTGTTTAGAGAGTGTTGCTAGGGCTGATGAAGTGTTTGTCGTCGATTCCCAAAGTAGCGATCGCTCGATCGAAATATCTACAAACTATGGGGCTAATGTAGTCCAATTTTATTTTAATGGTCGTTGGCCGAAAAAGAAAAACTGGTCCCTCGATAATCTGCCTTTTCGCAATCAATGGGTATTAATCGTCGATTGTGATGAGAGAATCACCCCCGAACTATGGGACGAAATCGCCAGCGTGATCCAAGATCCCAACTATAACGGTTATTATCTCAATCGTCGCGTCTTCTTCCTCGGACAATGGATTCGTTATGGTGGCAAGTATCCCGACTGGAATCTGCGCTTATTTAAACATAAGTCAGGCAGATACGAGAATTTAAACACGGAAGATATCCCCAACACGGGAGATAACGAAGTTCATGAACACGTTATCCTCGATGGCAAGGTGGGATATCTCAAAAATGATATGCTGCACATCGATTTCCGCGATATCTATCATTGGTTAGAAAGACATAATCGTTATTCCAACTGGGAGGCGCGGGTTTATTACAATATTCTCACGGGTAATGACGAAAGCGGCACGATCGGAGCGAACTTCTTCGGTGATGCGGTGCAGAGAAAACGTTTTTTAAAGAAAATTTGGGTAAAATTGCCCTTTAAACCGCTGCTGCGCTTTATTCTCTTTTATTTTATCCGTCTCGGTTTCTTGGATGGCAAAGCTGGTTATATCTACGGTCGTCTTTTGAGTCAGTACGAATACCAAATTGGGGTTAAATTGTACGAATTACGGCAATTTGGCGGTAAATTAAACGTTAATACCCATACTAATCCTCCGATTAAACCCTCGGAACCTCAACCCGCAGAAATGATTAAATAGGTTTTATGTCCCCAGAAATCCGCACCGATGAGGAAGCGTGGCTAGATCTGCGTACCTACGATCAATCTTGGTTTGATCGCGGTCGTTCTAATCCGATTATCCTACTTTGGTGGTTAGTACAGGGAATTCTTTTTCCCCTCAGTTTGCACCAAATGGACAGCTTTCGCTGCGCTATTTTGCGACTATTTGGGGCTAAAATCGGCCTTGGGGTGAAAATTCGCCCGACGGCAAGGGTTACTTATCCTTGGAAAGTGGCGATCGGCGATTATACTTGGATTGGCGATGATGTGGTGATTTATAGTTTAGATAACGTTACCATCGGCAGTCATTGTGTGATTTCTCAAAAATGCTATCTTTGTACTGGCAGTCACGATCCTGGCGATCGCTCTTTCGGCTTAAAAACCACTCCCATCCTCATCGGTAATGGTACATGGATCGCGGCCGATTGTTTCCTAGCTCCGGGGGTAAAAATTGGCTCTAATGTTGTTATTGGGGCAAGAAGTAGCGTATTTGCCGATATTCCCGCTCAAAAGGTCGCTTGGGGCAGTCCCTGTCGTCCTCAATACGATAGAAAGATGAATTCTTCTCTTAGTTAAGCTTAAGAGGCATTTTTTGCGGTCTTCCGCTCGCTTTTGCCCCACTGGTTCCCACGGAACATATTAAGCTGTTCGTAATTTAAATTGCTTGTTGAGACGAGGCAAGAGACTTAGGCGGTGAGCTCACTAACAAGTTCGACAAGAGTTCGGCGAGGCTCACTCGAGTGGACGGTGAGCTTGTCAAACCGTCGCTCACTAACACGAACGCTCAGCCGAACCGCCGAACGGCACTCATGCAAAAGGGTGAATGAATAATCAGCTTTTAATAACGGGATTTAAGATCACAGCTTCAATCAATGTGCATGGTGCGTTCCCCAAAAATCGATCGCTGGAGTAGTAGGAGCCACATTAGGGAACGCACCCTACGGCGATAGCTAACGGCTAAGTTGAGCCGCCACGATTAGATTTGAGATTCTTGTGGTTCATCCTGTTTTGGTCGGCTCCAACGACTTGTTAGACCTTGCTTTGGTGGTAAGCTGACTACCTGCCTGCCACTTTCTGCTTGTCTTTTTTGCCAATCTACAAACATTGCATCTAAATCGTAGTTAAAGGATTTAGCGTGTTCTTCTCGAAATTTATGAATTTCATCTAAAATGTCATCTTGCCACATCGTTATAATCTCCTAAAAGTTCGTAAGGAGTACAAATTATGGGTAACTCGTATCCCAAATCAAGACTGATCTCTGCCAACTTCCTCTGAATTTGAGCGTTGGCAATATGTTTACAGTTCAATGTTAACAAGTAATCTAGCCCGTGCACAGTCGCCGCCGCAATGTGAACCGCATCATCAGAAGCTTTGGGAGGAAGATTGCTTCGCATAACCCGTATTTCTCACAAAAAGTGCGATCACCAACCCCAGAAGCTTTACAGAATGAGGGTTTGAACAGAGCGCTCGCCTCGAAGTACAAACGACAGTGTGTTGACGTTCCAAGACTTAAAATCATTATCAATTAGACGTTAGG
>NZ_JADBSZ010000231.1:0-5188 GCF_020246425.1 Microcystis sp. M079S1 | reverse complement strand
TTGCTTGGCTTTCAAACTATTGTTTTGTCTAGGTTCCAGCGTCGTTTGTTTCGCTTCGCTTTCGCTTCGCTTCAACCGCGCATTTACCAATGTATCTAACTTCCCCAAGTTTGTCAACCCCTTTTGGCAAAATTTTTTGATATTTTTTCTATCCCTTGCTACATCAGCCTTTCAGACCTTAGGGTTTTTTCTGGTCGGGTCTTTTGGTCTAGTAATTTTGTTCTAATTAGCTCTTGATGGTGGTGACAGCGTTTTTGATCAAGAGTAAGATGAAGTATGAGGGGATTTGGCATCATCTCTGGATGACCACCTACTGTTCTGGCGTTGTCTGTTCCCTACTGCCAACTCCGCTGCGGTCTTAAGAGGTAATCTTAGATATTCAACAACTCAGTTCCCTCTTATCAATAATAATTTCTAGTCAGCTTGCTCCCGTCCCCGATTCTTGCCTTAGCTTTTTTGCTGCCGTTGCTCGATCTATTTTGAGCAAGAGAAGCTGAGAACCTTTGTGGGCGGGCTTTTGAGCCTAGCTTGTGTCCGTCTGGTCCAGTTTTCCTAGCCATTGCCCCATAACTGATATATTTCCTGAAAAACTGGGCAATCTAGGACTAGACAGCATCGTGATAAGGGGGATAAGACCTTGGACTCCGCTAACGCTCAGAAAATTCTCGGCTATTTCATCGAAGAAGCAAAAGAACACCTGGAAACTTTGGAACAGGGGATTTTAGACTTAGGCAATCTCGTGAACAATACTGAACAGATGAACGAGATGTTTCGTGCCGCCCATTCCATCAAGGGGGGGGCGGCCATGTTAGGTTATAGCAGTATCCAAAAAACTGCTCACCGTCTTGAGGATGCTTTCAAAATACTGAAAGAAAATCCCATACAAGTGGATCAAAAATTAGAATCTTTGTTCCTCAAGGGTTATGATCTGCTTCAGATATTGATCGATAAGCTGCAGGGTTCATTAGGTTTGCAAGCCGAGGAAGCTAACGCTATCGTTAAAAAAGGTGAACCAACTTTTGCCGAATTACAGGCCCATCTTAACTATCTTCTCGTCCAAGGAAAATCTACCCCAGCTATTGCGGCAGCGTCTTCTATCTCCATCCGCGTCAGAGATATCCTCAAACAGATGTTACAACTGTTCAAACAGGAAGAAACCAGTGCTTCCCGTCAGCAATTACAAAAATTAATTTTACCTCTGTCTCAATTGGCTTCAGAACAGCAAAAGTGGCAATATTTAGTTAAAAATGCCCAATCAGCCCTGGCTAACCCCAAACATTCCTACCGCACTCTCGCCCCGGTTATTATTAAAGAATTAAAACAAGCTAGTGATTTATTAGAATGGGGTCGCGGGGAAGAAATCACCGTCAGTCAAGAATTGCAGTTATTAGCCACCGCCAAATTACCACAAATCCTGATCACCCTAGAACCCGAATTAGTAGCTAGTACCCTGCTGCAAATGTTTAATCGCCAACAGGTCTCGCAACTGGTACAGTTATTACAAATGAGACGTTGACATCTGCGCTGGTGTAAAAAGGTGGGGGATTCCCAGGAGAATAAACTTAATTGTTTTTAATTTTGGTGAGTTAGGAAGATATGTAATTAATTGTGCGCCCACCGAGGTGGCAATAATTCTAGAGGGTGAATTCGGATAGAGCCAAACCGGAAAAAGCTAAGATATGGCAAGATAAAAACTTAATGCTGACGGCTGACCAATATCAGACCTGATGCAGTATCTCTTTAGTCACCGGTCAAGCTGGGATTTACTGAGAGTAAGCAATCTGCTAGAGTTTTAACGTTCGTTAAATTTCTCGGGCAGAGAAAACAAACAAAACCATAATGGTGTTAATGGGTGTGTGGAAGTGCTTAAAAATCTCAATTTTTCGGGGCGATATTCCTCGCTGGCCCTGCTGCTGGCTATTTTCGGATTATTTCACGGGACGGTAATGGCCGAAGAAGAACCGCAAGAAACGGTTTTTCCCCGCGTCGAGCAGATAGTACAGTCTCCTCCTGCGACGGGAGAAACTACGCCACCCGTGGCAGCACCGCCGGAAACCCCGACGGAACCCCCAAGCCCCGCAGAAACTCCCACAACAGCCCCACCGGTGCCGGCGGAGGAGTCGCGAGTTTTGGTGGCCGAAGTGGTAGTACAGGGGGCCGATCGAGAATTAGAAAACCTAGTTTATAATACCATTCGCACCCGACCAGGACGAAGCACGACTCGATCGCAACTGCAAGAAGATATTAACGCCGTTTTTGCCACGGGCTTTTTTGCCGATGTGCGGGCAGTTCCCCAAGATACGCCTCTAGGGGTGCGAGTCACCTTTGAGGTGCAGCCTAACCCCGTTTTTCAGGGCGTACAGATTCAAATCGCCCCGGAAACCCTGGACAAATCGATTTTACCTGCTGGGGTGGTCGAGGAAATTTTCGCTAGTCAATACGGCAAAACCCTGAATTTGCGGGAATTACAGGCGGGGGTAAAAAAAATCAATGACTGGTACAGCAAAAACGGCTATGATCTGGCCCAGGTAATCGGTGCGCCGCAAGTCACTCCCGATGGTCGGGTGATTCTGGTCATTTCCGAAGGTTTAATCGAAAAAATTCAAGTACGCTACTTTAACGTCGAACAGGAACCGGTCAAGGGTAAAACTAGAGAATTTATCATTACTAGGGAAATGCGCCTAAAAGCGGGGGATATTTTTAACCGCAATACGGCCCAACAGGATTTACAGCGTGTTTTCGGTCTCGGTTTATTCGAGGATGTGCGTCTGTCTTTTTCTCCCGGCAGCGACCCAAGGGAGGTGATTGTTAACGTCGATGTGGTGGAAGGTAATACCGGTTCCCTAGCCGCTGGGGGTGGTATTAGCTCGAATGCGGGCTTATTCGGGACTGTTAGCTATCAACAGCGCAATTTTGGCGGTAATAACCAAACTTTAGGGGCAGAAGTCCAGTTAGGGGAACGGGAATTTTTATTCGATCTGAGTTTTTCCGATCCTTGGATTGCCACGGATAATTTCCGCACTTCCTACACGGTGAACGTTTTCCGGCGACAGTCGATTTCTCTGGTTTATGATGGGGAAAATTCCTCGATTCGGACGCTGAACGATAATGATAGTCCCCGTATCGTCCGGACGGGTGGCGGTATTACTTTTGTCCGTCCTCTGGCCGCCGATGTGTTTACGAAACCAAAATGGGTGGTTTCCCTAGGCTTTAACTATCAACAGGTACAGGTGCAAAATGCCAATGGTGACATCTCCCCCCTGTCTGCACCTCTCAACGGTTTTGGCAGTCAACAACTGGCTTTTAGTTCCTCTGG
This sequence comes from Microcystis sp. M079S1, assembly GCF_020246425.1. Classification (NCBI taxonomy): domain Bacteria; kingdom Bacillati; phylum Cyanobacteriota; class Cyanophyceae; order Chroococcales; family Microcystaceae; genus Microcystis; species Microcystis sp. M079S1. The sequence continues at coordinate 1,872 of NZ_JADBSZ010000231.1, read as the reverse complement.
GATCGATGATCTACTTTCTCTAAATATTGGCGCTATTCGAGATTTTCGCGATAATCCCCTGCAGCCCACCAGTGGTTCTTTCCTGCGTCTAGGTTTAGAACAAACTATTCCGGTCGGTTCTGGCAGTATTTTCGGCACTCGTGTTCGGGGTAGTTACAGTTACTTTATCCCCGTTCGGTTTATTAATTCCTTTAATCTCTTTGAAACCGATATTTTTAAAGGTCAGCAATCCCTCGCTTTTAATGTGCAAGCAGGGACAGTATTAGGCGATTTACCCCCCTACGATGCTTTTATCGTTGGGGGTAGTAACTCTGTACGGGGTTACGCCGAGGGAGAAGTGGGTAGCGGTCGCAGTTATTTCCAAGCGACGGCCGAATATCGTTTTCCCATAGTAGCAATTATTGGGGGGGCGTTATTTGTCGATTTCGGCACTACTATTGGTTCCCAAGGTGATGTCCCCGGTCAACCCGGTATTGTCCGGGATTTACCCGGTACTGGTCTCGGTTACGGTTTAGGTGTTCGGGTACAATCTCCTGTCGGCCAAATTCGGGTTGACTACGGTTTTAATGTCGATGGTAGTTCTCGTCTCCATTTCGGTATCGGGGAACGATTCTAATCAGTTATCAGTTATCAGTTATCAGTTACCAGTTATCGATGAATTTAGTTATTTTTGCTGTTCACTGATAAAAGCTTTATTACTTGATAATTATGGTTTCTACTATCTCTAAACAATTTGAATTATCGGGAATTGGACTGCATTCGGGGGAGATAACACGGGTGCGCGTCTGTGGGGCAAATCCAGGAGAAGGACGTTATTTTGTCCGCAGAGATCTAGCCAATCAACCGATTATTCCCGCTCTAGTTTCTTCGGTTTACCAAACGACTTTATCAACAGAATTGGGACGAGGAGAAGCAAAGGTTAGAACTGTTGAGCATTTATTAGCGGCCTTAACCGCTTTGGGGGTAGAGGATGCTCGCATTGAGGTGGATGGTGCGGAAATTCCCCTCCTTGATGGTTCGGCCAAAATCTGGGTAGAAGCGATCAAAAATGCTGGTTTAGATAACTCTTTTTCTCCATCAGATTTAACTATTTCTCAACCGATTTGGTTGTACGAAGGAGATGCTTTTGTGGCGGCGATTCCTTCCCCGGAATTACGTTTTACCTACGGGATCGATTTTACCTATAAACCCATCGGTAATCAATGGTATAGTTGGAGTCCTGATCAGGAAAGTTTTAGTCAAGCGATCGCAGCTGCCCGTACTTTCGGTTTTGCCGATCAAATTGAATATTTACAAAAGGCTGGTTTAATTAAAGGAGGCAGTTTAGAAAATGCTTTAGTCTGCGATCAAAATCAATGGTTAAATCCTCCTTTACGGTTTGAAAATGAGCCAGCAAGACATAAATTATTGGACTTAATTGGTGATTTGAGTTTACTGGGAACTATTCCGACTGCTCATTACATGGCGTTTAAAGCCAGTCATAAACTCCACGTTCAATTAGCTAAAGCAATTCAGGGTTAACTAATTAGGGTTTGCCGAATAAATCTAAAAACCTTGTTGGATAATATCTTTAGGCTTTTTTGAAATCAAAAAGTGCCTGGCATGGGAGTGATCGGGGGGGAAATTTAGGCACTTTTTCCCTGAAAATTAGGTAGGGTTTGCTGAAAAAGTTTGTTGGTGGGGTTAGGAGTCAGGAGTCAGGAGTCAGGAGTTTCAGGCTTTGTTGCCCTCTTTTTTGTACCAGTTTATGTACTAAAAGAAGGATAATGCCAGGTTTTTGAAGGTCTTAATCCTATTTTCGCAGCATGAACATCGGATTTTAACAGGTCAAAAGCCTTATTTTAAAAGGGTTTTACCATTATTCAGCAAGCC
>NZ_JADBSZ010000230.1:0-7987 GCF_020246425.1 Microcystis sp. M079S1 | reverse complement strand
CCACCGCATTTTACTAGCCAAGATTGTTCAGTTTGTGAGACGAGAGTTCAAAAAACATTAAGCACTAGAACTCATCAATGTCCCAATTGTCAAACAGTCTTGGATAGGGATCATAATGCAGCCATCAACATTCTTAAAAAAGGGTTGAAATATTTGGGAAATCATCTCAACGGTACTGTTGGGCAAACAGAAACCGACCCAAACGCCTTGGGAGAGTCCGGCCTCTGGATTCTTAATGGAGACATTGAGAATCTAAGTTGTCTCGTCGAGCAAGGAATTTCTAACAGCGATGTGGAAAGAATCCCCCGTCACAGCGTAGCTTGACGGTGGGAGTATGTTAATCCTAAGTATTTTTATTGTCTATGGCCTTTCATTTATCCCTCAATCAACTAGCTCAATTATTGTCCTTACAAGATAATGGTGACATAAGTTTTAGTCCCGATAGTTTAGTATCTGGCATTAATACTGATAGCCGTAGTATTGAGTCAGGACAAGCATTTTTGGCCTTAAAAGGTGATAATTTTAATGGTCATGATTTTATCGATATGGCTATCGAAAAAGGAGCGGCAACCTTGATTATCGATCAGCCAGTTTCGGTAAATTACTCTAGTAATATTCCTGTATTCCTGGTCCAGAATACCCTAGAAACCTATCAGCAATTAGCCCATTGGTGGCGGAATCAATTTACTATACCCGTGATTGCTATTACAGGATCGGTGGGGAAAACCACGACTAAAGAATTAATCGCTTCGGTATTAGCAACCCGGGGAAAGGTACATAAAACCCTAGCTAATTATAACAATGAGATCGGAGTGCCGAAAACTCTCCTCGAACTGGATGAAACTCACGATAGTGCCGTAATCGAGATGGGAATGCGGGGACGGGGAGAAATTGCCCTGCTCGCTCAAATCGCCCAACCGACGATCGCAGTGATTACTAATGTGGGAACTGCTCACATCGGTCGTTTAGGGTCGGAAGCAGCGATCGCAGAGGCCAAATGCGAGTTATTGGCCGAGTCGCCTTCTAGTAGTATAGCTGTTCTTAACTACGATCACCCTTTACTTACCGAAACAGCTAAACGGGTATGGCAGGGGGAAACAATTACCTATGGCTTCTCTGGCGGCGATATAGTCGGGGAATTACTGGATTTAACTACTTTACGAGTAAATGGACTAGATTTTAACTTACCTTTATCCGGTCGTCATCATGCTTTAAATTTTATGGCGGCCTTGGCCGTAGCGAAAATTTTAGGCATCGATTGGACTTCTTTGCAAGAGGGAATTAAAGTTAATTTACCCAGTGGTCGGGCCAAACGTTACCAATTAGAGCCAGATATCCTACTCCTCGATGAAACCTATAACGCGGGTCTAGAATCAATGTTAGCGGCCTTGTATTTACTGAAAGCTACTCCCGGTCAGCGTCATATTGCTGTTTTAGGTACGATGAAGGAGTTAGGGTCTTTTTCTGAGCAATTACATCGCCAAGTCGGTGAGAGGGTGCAAAAACTAGGTATAGATCGCTTGTTTGTCTTGGTAGATGACCCGGAAGCTAAGTTTATTGCCGAGGCGGCTACTGGGGTCGATTGCGAATGTTTTCAAACTCACGCAGATTTAATTAATCGTTTAAAGGAAGTGATCGATTTCGGCGATCGCATTTTATGCAAGGCTTCCCATTCCGTCGGTTTGAATCGCGTGGTGGAGGAGTTAATCAGTGATATTGGGGGTTAGGGAATAGGTGTTAGATAATAAAGCATTTTTTAGCAAGAATAGCCGATTAAAAACAGTTTTTTCAGCGATTTTAGTCCTAGTTTTCTTTTTTTCGGTCGTGCAAGTCTCTTTTGCTCAACAATCGAGACAACTGGAGACTTATCTTCCGGATCTCAGTGGTTTAGCTTGGGTAGAAGCAGATATTTTTCTAGGGGTTCACGATGCCAAAAATAAGGGCAAAAATAGTGATCCATCTCAACCAAGGCTGAGTCTTTTACGGCTGCCTACGCAGGAAAAACCCCTATTATGGCAGGTTTTAAGGGTAGATTGGCCAAATCCAGAGGGATTGAGTAACGATCTCGAAAGTATTACTCATATCCCTGAAACTAACTTATTTTTGTTGGCTGAAAGTGGCGACAAAAAACCTTTTCAAAGACTATTTTTACTAGCATATAACCAGCAAAAAGTCAAGATAGTTGAGCAAATAAATTGGCCGATCGCGGTGAAAAATGTAGAGGCGATCGCTGTTAGTCGGCAAGGCGATCGTTATCTATTTATCTACGCAGAACGGGCCGATAGTCAAGAGAGTACAAAAATTCGCTGGACGGATATCTCCTTCAATCCCTTAAAATTCGGGGAATTTCAGTCGGTAACTTTTCGGAGTCCTTTTGGTAGTGGTAAAAATATTCGCCTCATCTCCGATTTAGCTGTAGATAAGCAAGGTAATATCTACATCGCTTCTGCTGACGATCCAGATAGTGCGGGAGTGTTTAGAAGTGCTGTTTACCGTATCGGTCAAGTTAAAGCTGATAATAGCCTAATTATTGCCCCTAATCCCCAAAAAATTGCAGAAATCGACGGCTCCAAAGTGGAAGCGGTGACTACCAGAGAGTCTCCTAGAGGTGAAGTAGAAGTCTTTATCGGTACAGATGATGAGAATTATGGCGGTTTTCTGCGACCGCTGCTGTTAGATAATTACTCGCAGCTAGAAATCCGCTAGACCGCAGCATACTTTGTGCTTTTTGTCAAAAAAACTTTTTCTTTGCAATAAAACTACACAAAAAAAAGATCATCGTTGTGGGTGAAATTGACTCATTTACCTGTCTTAATTCGGATCACCTTCTAGGTGTGGCAAGGGTTTCAACCGTTGCTGCCCAAAAAAGCACAGAAAAAGCGATTATGAAATTCCATAAAATCGCTGTAACCATCATAACATCGTTGTTAAATAAAAATCTTTCTCAATTAATTTTTAAGAATTTGTAAATATTGCGGAATGTTAATTTAAATATTCTCAAGTTTTTGGAGTTGATCAATAACTTTTGCTTATCTTTGTCGGAAAATAGGACTCTGGCAAAAATCCAACATCTACCATTGGGTTAGGAGTCAGTCCCGATGAAAAAATTTTCACCCCCACAGATGAAAGAGGTTTCCTTCCCTACACCCCACACCCCACACCCCACACCCTCTTTCAAGTCAGGAGATTATTTTTATTTATTCTCCCCGCTCCCCTGCTCCCCTGCTCCCCGCTCCCCAACCCGCAACCCCTATTTTCCGTCTAAACTTTTGTATAGGGATAGTCTGGGAAAGCATGGATAGCTCTTAGACTAATTAATTCGGGACTCACATCACAATATAGACTATGGCTTACTATTGGTTTAAAGCATTTCACCTGATTGGGGTAGTTGTTTGGTTTGCGGGACTATTTTATTTGGTACGTTTGTTTGTCTATCACGCGGAGGCAGCAACAGAAACGGAACCCGCACAAGCTATTCTGAAAGCACAATACGAGATCATGGAGAAGCGACTCTACAATATCATTACCACACCGGGGATGATTGTCACCGTGGCCATGGCGATCGGTTTAATCTCCACAGAACCGGAAATTTTAAAATCGGGATGGTTACATATTAAATTATCCTTTGTGGCTCTTTTACTGCTCTATCATTTCTACTGTGGTCGCATCATGAAAAAGCTAGAAAAAGGGGAATGTAATTGGACGGGACAGCAATTTCGGGCATTAAATGAAGCACCAACCCTGTTATTGGTAGTTATTGTCCTTTTGGCAGTATTTAAGAATCAATTACCCCTCGATTTGACCACTTGGTTAATTGTAGCTTTAGTGGTATTAATGGCAGTGACAATCCAACTTTATGCTAAAAAACGTCGCAAAGATCAAGAAAAACTTCAGCAAAATACTCCCCAAAAAGAAGAAGTAGCGACCATGTAAATTATCCTAATCATTTCCTAGATTTCTAGGATAACAGTTAAGAGTGGTTTGACAGCTGTGGGATGGACTAAAAAGACCATCCCAATTGTATAGGTAGCAACGTTTAGCTTTTAGCTTTTTGGCTTTTTGCTATTTTTGAGCTTATACAAAAACTATTTTTAATAGTGTGATGAACTCCCAAGCTATGGATTGTTTCTCCCTGCTCCGGTGCTCCGCTGTTCCCCTATACCTTTTAAACAGGATTTAGTATTATAAACCTCTTGCATAATTAATTTTTCTGGGTTCAACAACGGCAAAAATTAAGAATTAAATGGCATAAAATCTGTAAATAGACCATTTAACTGATTATTATTCATTCTTAATTCTCCTGACTCCTGACTACTGGCTACTGACTCCTAACCCTAACAACAATTTTTGATTTTTACAAGAGGTCTTATGAATAGTTGCTGGATAGATTGGGAAAAAATAACTAGGGATTTTCTCAGTTCCCGCAAGCTCAAGCAAGTTGCTGAATTGCGAGGATTCTATCGAGTTAATCCCTCTGGTATTCCTAGGATTCCCCCCGATTTAGAATTGAGAGACTACCAAAATACAGCGATTATCAGTTGGTTTCGTAATCGGGGACGGGGAACTTTAAAAATGGCCACCGGCAGCGGTAAAACTATTACTGCTTTAGCTATTGCCATGGAACTTTACCAAGCGATAGAACTGCAAGTATTATTAGTAATTTGCCCCTATCGTCACTTAGTCAATCAATGGCAACGAGAAGCGGAAAAATTTAATCTTAAACCGATTTTAGCCTACGAAAGTGTCCATACATGGCAAAGTCAACTATCGACAGAATTATATAATGTGCAAGCGGGTAATCAAAAATTTGTCACTATTTTAACTACTAACTCAACTTTTATTAGCGAGGGGTTTCAATCACAAATAAAATTTTTCCCCGATAAAACTTTAATCGTTGGTGATGAAGCACATAATTTAGGCTCCCCCCGATTAGAAGAATTATTACCCCGTTCTTTAGGTCTAAGATTGGCTTTAACCGCCACTCCTGAAAGATATTTTGATGAGGAAGGAACTGACGCTATTCTTGATTATTTTGGGCAAATTCTACAACCAGAATTTACCCTAGCTGATGCTATTAGTAAAGGTGCTTTAGTCAATTATTTTTATTATCCAGTCTTGGTTAAATTAACCGATAATGAGGCTTTATTATACGCAAAATTAACCCAAAGAATCGGCTGGACTTTGCAGAAAAATAGTAATTTCAATGGTAATGAAAGCCTCACCGCTTTGTTAATGCAAAGGTCACGATTAGTTGGTTCAGCAAGTAATAAATTACAGGCTTTACAACAACTGATGCAAGAGCGTTTAGATACGGATCATACTTTATTTTATTGTGGGGATGGTTATGTGGAAAATTATACTGCTAATTATCGTCGTCAAGTAGAGGCAGTTACTCATTTATTGGGCAATCAATTAGGTTATCGAGTTGCTACCTACACCGCAGAAACTTCCCTAGAAGAACGAGAAAAAATTCGCCAACAATTTGAGGAGGGTTATCTACAAGGATTAGTGGCAATTAGATGTTTAGATGAGGGAGTAGATCTGCCATCAATTCAAAACGCAGTCATTCTGGCTAGTAGTGGTAATCCTCGACAATTTATTCAGCGTCGCGGGCGAATATTGCGACCCCATCCCGATAAAAAACAGGCCACTTTATTTGATATGATTGTTATGCCACCGACCTTAGATCGAGAAACTTGGGAAGTAGAAAGGAATTTATTACGCAAGGAATTAAAACGCTTTCTGGAGTTTGCCCAATTAGCTATTAATGCTCAAGAAGCTGAGACTAAATTAGGGGAGATTCAAGATAGATATTGTCTTTTGTCTAATTAAAACCTGAAAAATTAAATCTTGGCAGCTTTTATGCTAAAATAGAAGTTGGTCAAGAATTGATCTGAAAGTCAAGATTGATCGCCGAGAAAAATTAACCTAACCGAATAGCGATCGATAAAGTTGTATAATTTTCTTTCCTCTACTTCTAAACTTCTATGTCTCCCCGTCAACAACCCCGCCGCATTGCTCGAGAACTTGCCCTTTTGAGTTTAAGTCAGATTAAAGGCAATCCTGAAAACCTGGAACAGCAAACTTTAAACGATTTAATTTTAGTCGCGGTTAGAACCTTAACCCTGGAAATTCAAGAAACCTTAGAAACCGCCGCCGCCGAAATTAGTCGTGGTAATGAACGGATTCTCTCTAGTGATACTAAGGCGACAAATCTAAAAAGCGCCCAAACCATGGTAAAAGAAGCGATTTCTCTTACTCACAATGCCATTAATCGTTTAGGAACCGTGATAGATTTTCCCGAAATTGTTCAGTTATCTAGTCAGTACGAAGTGCGGGAATATGCCCTAGAATTAATCGGTACAGTCTATCGTCGTCGTGCGGAAATCGAACAGGAATTAACCGGCGCTTTAGTGGATTGGCAACTACATCGTTTACCAAGAATTGATCGGGATATCCTCCAAATTGCCGTGGCAGAAATGCTCTATCTCGATCTACCTCAAAAAGTAGCGATTAATGAAGCAATCGAATTAGCAAAACGTTATTCTGATGATGAAGGTTATCGCTTTATTAATGGCGTTCTCCGACGGGTAACGAATAAGCTAAACGAATCAGAAAAAGCCGTATATACCCAGAGTTAACCACGAAAGAAATTAATACTACAATGACCACATTTTATAGGGAGATTTCTGTAAATTGCTATTGTAGTATCGCTCATCTCCCGTGACTTCTTCGCCGATCCAATCAGGAATAGTAATGACTTGATCCTCTTGTTCTAACTCAATTTCAGCCATAATCAAACCTTGATTATCCCCTAAAAATTCATCAACTTCCCAAGTTAAATTATCCAGAGAAATGCGATGACGAATCTTTTCAATTAAAGGTTTTTTACAGAGGTTTTCTAGCATTATTGCCGCATCTTCTAGGGGAATTGCATACTCGAATTCCAGCCGACTAATGCCCTCAGTCTTGCCTTTAATGGTTAAATAACCCCGATCTCCAACTACACGAACCCGCACGGTTGTCAATCCATCTTGGGTAGGAATATATCCCTGACGATACAACTTGCCAGCAGCCAGCGATCGCCAAGAATCCCCTTTAACCAGAAACTTCCGTTCAATTTCAACAGTCATAAGCTTTTGACGACGATAAATTTAAGCCGTAGCCACGGCAGCACCTTGGCTTCCTAGTTGAATTAACTCAATCTTGTAACCATTAGGATCTTCCACGAAAGCAATCACGGTAGAACCGTGTTTCACCGGGCCTGGCTCCCGGGTGACATTGCCACCAAGAGCTTTAATTTTCTCACAGGTGCTTTGACTCTCCCCCGCTAACCGCTCGCGCGGTATAGCGGGGGATTCTCGGTTCTTAGGCTTTTAACTAGATCGACCTGGTTTAACCGGTCGATCCCCGTCAAATCGCCTCCGCGAGCGTTTTCTAACACGGTCAGTCCGACCGCGTTTTTTCCTCGGTTCTCGATTACCTTTGCTGATGCCGTATCTCTCGGTTCGATGTGGCCGCAAGAATCACACCGGTGAACTCTTTCCGATAACGCTTTTTTACCGGTGAACGCACCACAATTAGGACACTCCTGTGAAGTTCCGTTTTTATTAACCTTAAGATAATATTTTCCCCGTTTCCAAGCGACAAACGGTAATATCTCGTTAATAAAACTACCGATACCCGAATCTAGAGATTGTTTTCTAACGATCCCTCTAGACCAGGAAACGAAGTTAATATCTTCGACAAAGATATTATCAGCAAGATCACAAAGGTAATGAGCTAACTTAAAATGCCAATCTCTACGAGTATTAGACACTTTTTCATGTAATCTCGCTATCTTCTCCTGAAGTTTTAACCAACTGTTTGAGCCTTTGACTTGATGTTTCAAGCGTCTTTGTAGCAATTTAAGCTTACTCTGTACTTTCAACAAAAATCGAGGGGCTTTGATTAAATCTCCCCGTGAAGTAGCGACAAAACTCTCAAT
>NZ_JADBSZ010000023.1:0-2796 GCF_020246425.1 Microcystis sp. M079S1 | reverse complement strand
TAGGGACTTGCGTGGGAATAATATCCCAATCGATCGGAGGGCGCAAGCTTTGCGCCCCTACAGTAACGGATTTTGTCCACAATGTAGGGGCGAACTGCGTTCGCCCAAAAGGTACATTATCAAAGCGCAAGTCCCTTACAGCTTATTGCTGTTCCATAAAAGTCCGCACCGTACCATCGGAACCAAGCACCAGACGCAATTGGGGATTACCGGGTACATCGAGGGGAGAAACAAAAGGTTGATTGAGCAGGGGCATATTAGTGCGATCGAGATAGATTTTCGCCGCCTGTCCCAGGGGAATAATCTGTTTTAGGGAACCATCCTGATTTAAGACCAAACGGTACTCTAGAGTATGCTTGAGACTTTCCGGCGGTTGCCAACGGGATTGAAAATATTCTCTGGTTTCTGCCACTTGGGGAATTGTATCTAGTAAGTTCGTCTCTGGGGCTTTAGCGGTGCTTGTGGGCGGTTTGGGGTCTAAATTGGCATTGTCGGGGTTAATAGGGCTTATAGGCGGTAAATTGGGCAATTTTGGCGGTGCTGGACTCGGATTCATCGTGGTGGGGGGAACATTTACCAGTGCATTTGTACCCTGAGTGCTGGTGACGGGGGGGGCAGTAATCGGGATGTTCTGATTATTCGGTTCAATTATGATCGCCGTGCCGCCGGGACGCGAACCTGTGACTGGTGGCGGCGGTAAAGTGGGCGGCGGAATCACTAGAGGGACGCTAGAGGGACGAACTGGGGCTGGAACGGTTCCCACGGGTGGCGGTGGCGGTAAAGGGGTTTTATTGCCCAAATTTGCCGGTAACTGCGGGTTTGGGGCGGCCGTTCCCGTGGGGGGTAAAGGCAGCGTTGGCAAGGGTTGGGGAATCTTGGCACTATTGGGATCAGTGGTTAAATCATTGTTGGCCAATTCTTGCTGTTGATAAAATGCGATCGCTATTCCCCCGATAGTTATTAGGGCTGAGGCGATTAATCCCGTCCACATCAGGGCATTTTTTCGAGTTTTCTGGCGAATTAATGGGTGTATTAGGGGGCTTTCATGGTTATATTCCCCTAAAGCATTGGCTAGATCGAATAATTGCGATGTGGTTAATTCGATCTCCTGTTTATCCTGATCGGTTAGCAGGGAACCTAAAAATAATTGATGCTGCAGAAGTCCCTGACAACGGAGAGAAGGCAAGGAGGGGAGATGGCTTTCGGGGGAACCACTAGCCACGAAAGAGAGGGTAGAAACGGGACTAGAGAGTAAATTCTGCACATAATTAGCGACAATTTCCCCTAGGAGTTGTAATTGTGTGCGATCGCCTTTGATCGTCACCTGTTTTTCCTCACTCAATCTAGGATCATCAAAACGCAATTGAAAGTGGGCATCGTTTAAGACATTTTTACCTAGCCAAACCGCTAGAGGCGAACTATTTCCCCAAATTTCTAGGGTACAGGTGGGGGGTGTATATTTGCGAATTAGATTACTCATTTTTAGTTATCGGTGGGAATTATGAATTATGAATTATGAATTATGAACTGGGAAGAATAAATAAAAAATAATCGCCTGAATACTGACTCCTGAATACTGACTCCTGAATACTGACTCCTGATAGGCTTTTTATTTTTGACTTGCCAAAAGGGTGTGCCAGAGAAGGAGATGACTGCGGGGGCTGCTGTAGAACAATAAATCGATTAATAATTTCCAGGCTAGGGAAATTAGGCTAGAATCACTGAGATTATTTTCCGATATTTCTGGGTATTTTAAGCGAAAATTATCAATATAATTGCCCAAAAGCGTGGTTTTGACCGGTTCTTGTCCTTGAGTTCCCACTTGTTCCAAGAGAATTACGGCGCGACGGATTAACTCTTGCTTTTTTTGGGCTAGATGACAGAGGAGGAGAACTAGAGAACGGATGTCCGCTAGGGAGAGGTTTGACTGGGGTTGCCAGTAGTGGGCAACTAGGAGATCGCTTGTATCCAGATCTAAGGCTAATTCTTGGGCTGCTTGGGTGATAGACTCGGAGTCTAAATTAGCTAGAGAGACTAAAGCAACCAAAATCAGGTTTAAATAGCTATTAATATTCTCTAACTGCTCGTTACTGGGTGAGATAGCTAGGGGTAAATCCTCACCCGTGGAGGACTCGGCAGACTGAGGCATAGTCAAGGACATAGATAATAAGGAATTGCCAGCAGAAAAACTTGGGTTTAGGAGAAAAAATCACTGGTTCTCAAGTGTCATCGCCAATTTTGGCTCTGAAACCCCGTTCTCAAAGGACGGCTTTACTATGAAATAGTAGCGCATTTACACGATATATGCTAGAATGTGAGATATGGAGAAAGCCTATTCGTTTCGATTTTACCCCACAGCAGAACAAGAGTCGCTATTGCGGCGCACCTTGGGCTGTGTAAGATTAGTTTACAATAAAGCTCTCCATCTCAGAACACAAGCATGGTACGAAAGACAAGAAAGAGTAGGATATACTGAAACTTCTTCGATGTTGACTGAGTGGAAAAAACAAGAAGAATTAGAGTTTTTGAATGGGGTTAGCTGTGTTCCTTTACAACAAGGTTTAAGACACCTACAAACAGCTTTTACTAACTTCTTTGCTGGTCGTACTAAGTATCCTAACTTTAAGAAAAAACATCAAGGAGGAAGTGCCGAATTTACCAAATCTGCTTTTAAATTTAAAGACAAACAAATCTATTTATCTAAATGCACAGAACCCTTACCTATTCGATGGTCAAGACAAATACCAGAAAGCTGTGAACCAAGCACAGTAACAGTCAGATTACATCCATCTGGAC
>NZ_JADBSZ010000229.1:0-20508 GCF_020246425.1 Microcystis sp. M079S1 | reverse complement strand
GGGAACTAATTCCGTAGATTGGAAGGAAACCGAAACGTAAAATCCCGACGCTTTGCGGATAATTCGAGCTTGTTTAGGCTCGAACCCAGACGGGTATTCTCTAGATTGCCGGATTCTAATTTTTCCTAATTGTGGAAAATTCAAGCATCCATCCCCCAGAAAGTTTTTTGAGAGCGCGGGGAAAACAAAACTTCGCATCTTTTTCTTAAATCTAGGAAAGCCGAAGCCTTTCGACTTCATCTGGTCAAACGCCTTATCTAAAGTTTTTAAGACTTGCTGTAAGACTTGAGCGTTAACCGTCTTTAATATCGGGTAAACTTTTTTAGCTTCCGTTAGATTTTTGGCTTGAACGAAGTAATTTGGATAGGGTTCATCCGCAGGAATTATGTACTCGGAAACTAACGAACAACGATCCGCAAGACACTTTCGAGAGTTCAACCAATCTTTCCGTTCCGAGAGTGCGTAATTGTAAACGCTCTTACAAACATCAAGAATGTGGATTATCTCCCGTTCCTGTTGTCTGTTTACCTTTAGTTTGTACTGGTAGGTAAGCGTTATCACTGTCGTTCGTGAGCGGGATGTACAATTAGATTGTAACACTTACCGCCTAATATGTCAACTGATTACAATCATGGATTTTGCTCCGTTTATAGACTTACCGCCCACGTTGTATTCGTCATCAAATACCGACGAAAAGTTATTAACAATGAAATCTTAGCCCGACTTAAAGAAATCTTTGTATCAACGCTCACAAAATGGGAAAGCGTGTTGCTTGTTTCAACGGTGAATCAGATTACGTTCACCTGATTATCGATTACAAGCCTGACATCGCTTTATCCAAATTAATCGCTAACCTTAAAACAGTTAGTAGTCGTTTAATTAGAAAGGAATTTCCGGATTTGGCGGCCAAGTATTTCGACAATAAACCTTATTTTTAGACGGGAGCTTATTTCGTGGCTAGTTGTGGCGGAGTTAAGTCCCTAAGCAAAATTAATTACACATTTCGATCAAGCTTTTGCCTTTTGCCTCTTGCATGAGTGCCTATCCTAACCAAGAAATTAATTTTGCACGACTACTTACTGTCGAACAACTAAAAAAATACGTCGAGAACCAAAAATCCCCGAAAGTGGAAACGCTACCGCGTTAGTTTTATTCTGGTCGCGATTCATCTCCCGTTAAACCGCGTAGCGGTTTAACGGGAGTCCTCTCACTCCATTGAGATAGATATCATCCACGCCTAGGGCAATATGACCTTAAGCATTACCGACTTCATAGCGATCGACTCCCCAATTATAGGTCAGTTCGATGACAGCATTATGAGCTTCATCGCCATAACCGACGAAAGCGAGGGTAAATTGACCATTGGGATCGTCTTTCTGGCGCAGTAACTTCATTCCTAGCACATCGCAGTAAAATTGTAGAGATTCCTGCAAGTTATTGACCCGGAGCATGGTGTGTAAGAGACGCATGATTATTTTTAGATGACATCGATCGAAAAATTACTTATCCTTGATTGTAACCAGTCCTTGTGCCTTCTTATATCCTTGAGGGTCAACATTTTACTAATACAAATGAACCAAAAACTCACCAGTAAAATCACTTACTCCCCAAAGCGATTAAGTGGCTGTGACCTAAATCCCCTATCGGGTTAGACCTAAATCACAATCTAGAAGATTTTCTTGGTCTATTGTGTAGTTACTGGTGAAGTTAGTTAGGTCAAGACATTCTTGAGCGGGAGTTTTCTAGGGGAATTGTTAAGGAAGTGGGTAGTGGTAAATTTTCACTGGTTTCCGAAAACTCCTTTCGACTTGAATTGGCCGTTTAATAAAATCTCTGGGACTATAATAAATGTTAAATATTTAGGCAAGTATATAAAATGGGAATCGGGATAGGTTAAATCTATGCGTTTTTATTTAGGCTGCATCAATCACTTAGGTCGTTTACAGAAAAAATCCGCTCATCGTCGTCTGCAAGCGGGTTTCACGATTACAGAAGTCTTACTGGCAGGTTTGATGATGCTGATTGCCGTCTTGGTGTCGGGAATTGGCGTGATTAACCTGCTCAGAAGTAACTATCGAGCTAATGCCGATAGTGAAATCCAAAATAATCTTAATCGTACTCTAGAGTTTGTTTCAGATGAGGTGAGAAGAGCAAGTAGAATCGCTGACTCTCAAGCTGAGATCATGGCGGATCAAGTACCCGTAGAAGCGCAAACACCAGGAGCGCGAGTAGTTCTTGCTTTCCAAATTCCTAACCCCAACGATCTCAATCCGCTGCCCCAGATCGTTTACTATACCGCAGACCCTCAAGATGAAAATAGCTTGACCGGTCCGCGAGTCTTGTGGCGCTATGGTCCAGAATTGGACGAATCTGGCAACTACACCACCCCCGAAGATATTGATTCTTGGCAACATTCCCCCGTCACCGATATGTTGTTAGCACCGACTGCTAATAACCCCGATTGTCCTGCGGGTTTTACCCTAATCGTCGCCCCTGGCACTACTGTGGACGGTTTTTTTGCCTGTGTTCACGAAGATGGTGATCAAGTCATTTTGAATGCCAACGCTCAGGTACAGATGACCACTAGGGATGAAGTTGAATACTCTGTCAGTACCAGAGTTTTCCCGAGAGCTACCAGAGCAGATTGTGGAGAATATTTTTGCCTCGTTCAAGCTCCTCGTCCTTTTGATCTGCCGGTTGGAGATGGGGACACTGATAATGCAGTTGTACCCAACCTTACCGTGGCAGCAAATGTTACAGCTGAAGTTATTGAACGACTCGATTGTTCCTCCTGTTTTGTTACTACAGGTCCCCAAGAGGATGGTTGGCTTGATAGAGGAGACGCTACTGCTGCTATGCCTTCAACTGTTCAGGCAAATGCTGGAGATAGCATTAGGATTGATGTGAATGAGGAGATGTCTAATTTCTATTGGAACCCGAGTCTGAATCAAACCGTAAGGGTATATACCTCTGATAGCAGCGATTCACCCAGAAATCTTGATAATAACCAAGTTTTATTTGAGTTTACGAGTCCGGAAAACTCCTATCAGGTTTTAGTAACTATTACCCCTCGCTAAACTTATGGCAATAAGCTGGAACCTCGATGTTATCCTGGTTAGTTAACCCTATTACTTCTCAGAAATCATGGTAAAATCCCCTTAACTGAATCCCAAGCTAAAAAATCTAACTTAAACAGCGAATTGCCTCCAATAAACCCCTCGCTTTGTTGAGGGTTTCTTCATACTCTTTCTCCGGCTCAGAATCGGCTACTAACCCTGCTCCCGCTTGCACGGAAACCAGATGATTTTGATTACCTTGGGGACGAACAATCATAGTACGAATTGTGATGGCACTATTTAACTGTCCCTCGAAATCGTAGTAACCATAAACCCCTGAATAGGGACCACGACGACAGGGTTCCAATTCATGAATAATTTCCATGGCGCGAATTTTCGGGGCCCCACTGACGGTTCCCGCGGGAAAACAAGCTTTTAATAAATCCCAAGCACTTTTATTGGTTGCTAAATCCCCCACCACATTACTAACAATGTGCATAACGTGGGAATAACGTTCAATTATCATTAATTCATCCACTTTGACCGTACCTCGATCGCACACCCGACCTAGATCATTTCTCCCCAAATCCACTAACATAATATGCTCGGCAATTTCTTTGGGATCTTGCAATAAATCCGTTGCTAAAGCTTGATCTTCACTCAAGTTTTGTCCCCGGCGACGGGTTCCAGCAATTGGTCTGACCGTAGCCTTTATTTTACCTAATTCGTCCCGTTCTGCCTTAACCATCACTTCAGGACTAGAGCCAATAATCTGCCAATCCTTAAAGTTATAAAAAGCCATGTAAGGAGAAGGATTAATCAGACGCAGGGAACGATATAAATCGAAGGGATGACCCTGATAATTGGCATTTAAACGCTGGGAAATAACCACCTGAAAAATATCCCCCGCTTTGATGTAATCCTTGGCTTTCAGGACATTTTGACAGAATTTTTCCTGAGTTGTATTGCTTTCATAGACTAATTCTTTTCCCTGACCAACCGGTAATAATTCTAGGGTTTTGGCATTAGTTGGTAGGGGTAATCGTAACTTCAGAACTAACTGTGTCACTCGATCGCAGGCCGCTTGATAAGCGGCTGCCAAATCGGGATTTTTACCCCGGATATCGGCATAAGCGATCGCCCAGATTTTCCGTTTAACTTGATCGAAAATAATCAGATTATCCACCTGCATCCAAATACCATCTGGTAGATCGGCATCGGTAGCGGGATAAATAGGCACTCGCGGTTCGATCCAATTAATTAATTCATAACCCCAAAAACCAAATAACCCCCCTATTCCGGCGGGTAATTGCGGCAATTTAACCGGTACGATCGGGGCTAAACATCGGGTTAAAATCTCGAAAGGATCCCCCGAAAAAATCTCTTGAGAACCATCGCGAAAAGTTTGGGTGGTGCTGTTTCCCCGCGCTTCTAATACCCAGACGGGATCGCCTCCTAAAAAGCTGTAGCGTCCCAAGGTTTCGCCCCCTTCCACCGACTCTAATAAAAAATTGTAGGCTTGATCGCCACAAACTTTATACCAAGCGGAAACGGGCGTTTCTAGGTCAGCGATCCATTCTTGATAGACAGGAATAAAGTTACCTTGGCCAGCGAGTTGACGAAAGCGATCGAAGTCGGGGAAGATCATATTTTGATGGTTCAGGAAACGGATAGCACAACACTTGTAGGGGAGAAAACGGAATGATGAATTATGAATTATGAAGGAGTGGGAAGTGGGGAAGTGGAGAGGTGGGGAAGTGGGGAAGTGGGAAAGTGGGGAAGTTGTCTCATCACCCTAACACCCCAAAACCCCTCGCAACGCGCACGCAGTGACCACCCTATCTCCTGAATACTGACTCCTAACTCCTAACCCCAGGAAAAACTTTTTCAGCAAACCCTAACTAGCAATTAATTGCTGATTGCGATAAGAGAAATCGAGAGTCAGAAGTTAAATCTTGGGGCTAAATAGCTTCTTAATCTAACTCCCCACTCTCGATTTTAGGGATTATTTATGCTTCGTAGGGAGTGACACCAGAGAACTTAATTGTCGCTGGTTCGGGGTTTTTGCCGATATTGCGGTCTTTTTTGCCGAAAAATTCACGACCGGCGTTAACTTTTTCGGGGAAGACACCATCAGCAGGGTGGAGATACTGCACTTCACCACTGGGGTAAATCCGATAGATTTTGTAATCTTCGATTTTGGGCTTGAATTTCGTCCGTAATTGGGTACCAAGAGCGAGCGCGTGTTCTTTGCGGGCCAAATAGAGGAGATTTTCGCCTTCGTTCATGATAGCGGCGCCACCGGTGGGCATTTCAAAGACTTGTTCTTTGCTGCTGGTCCAGGTGATGGCGTATTTTTCTTCCAGATCGGCTTTGGTGAGTAAACCGCCCGTGCTGCCACCGAACTTAGGAGCTTTTCCAGAAAGTTCTGTCATAGGATTTTGTTCTCTCTACAAAAATAAACAAAAGGGGTTTTAGGGAATCCTATCACTGACACCCCCTCTCTCTAGTAGTCTTGTCAAGAACTGTAACATTATTTTGTACTAGACTATAGAACTAAGCTCTTGGCCGATCGCCAACTTGCCTAGGAATCAGCCGCCACTTTAATCGATCGCCCGTCGGGAAATTTGCCAACTTAAAAAAATTACCGGAATTAATCCCACTAAGACAATGGCCAGGGCCGGTGCCGCCGCTTCCACTAAACGTTCATCACTGGCGTATTGATAAACGCGCACCGCTAGGGTATCAAAATTAAAAGGTCTTAAGACCAAAGTAGCAGGTAATTCCTTCATCACATCGACAAAAACTAACATAGCTGCCGTCAATAATCCCCCCGACAAAAGGGGAATATGCACTTTAATTAAAGTGGCACCAGTGCCATAGCCAAGGCTGCGGGAAGCATGATCTAAACTAGGTTTAATTTTACTTAAACTCGATTCTAACGTGGAAAAAGCTACGGCTAAAAACCGGACAATATAGGCAAAAATCACACAGAAAATCGTGCCGCTCAGAATTAAATTGATATTTAATACTTGATTGAAAAAGTTATCTAATTTGCCGATAGGAATTAAAACCCCCACCGCGATAACAATGCCGGGGATAGCGTAACCAGCCGCCGCAATCCGCACAGAACCCTTAAGAGTTTTATTCGGATTAAGTCTTTCCCCGTAGGCGAGAATTAAAGCTAAAAATACCGCAATAATTGCACTTAAACTAGCCAGAAAAAAACTGTTTATCGATAAACTAAGAAAGTCATTATTAAAAGTTTCTTGAGCATGATTAAAGGCTAGATAGGCCAGATAGAAAGCAGGGGCGATAAACCCAAGAAATACTGGTAAAAAACAGGAGATTATTGCCAAAAAACTGCGAACAAATCCTAGTTCGTACTTAGTCGGTGACTGGAAACGATTGGTCATTTCATAGTAACGAGCTTGACGACGGGAGGATTGTTCAAGGAAAACTAAAACGAGGATAAATACCATTAAAACTGTTGATAACTGCCCCGCCGCTATGCGATCGCCCATACCGAACCAAGTATTATAAATCCCCGTGGTAAAAGCATTAATTCCGAAATACTGCACCGTACCAAAATCGTTAAGAGTTTCCATTAAAGCTAGAGCTAATCCCGCCATAATTGCCGGTCTTGCTAGGGGTAAAGCGACAGTAAAAAAACTGCGCCAAGGATTACATCCCAAGGAGCGACTTGCCTCCACCGTGCAGACAGATTGCTCTAAAAAACCGACCCTTGCTAACAGATAAACGTAGGGATAAAGCACCAGTATTAACATCAGAATCCCCCCCCAAAGAGAACGGATATTAGGAAACCAATAATCCTCGACACTATTCCAACCGAAAACACTTCTTAAGAACGTCTGCACCGGACCAAAATAGTCCATCATATTGGTATAAGTATAGGCCAAGAGATAGGCAGGAGCGGCAAGGGGTAGTAATAATAACCATTGAAATTGTTGACAACCGGGAAATTGACACATCGTTGTTAACCAAGCTGTGCCGACACCGATGATTAAAACGCCGCTGCCCACCCCGCACATTAACCAAAAAGAATTAACTAGATAATCCCAGAGAACAGTTTCGATCAGATGTTGCCAGACTTGACTAGAATTAGTTAATAAACTACTGGCAACCGATAAAATCGGCAGGGACACAAGCAGGGCAATTAGTAAAACCGCAATTGTCCATCCCTGTCTAAAAAAAGAGCGAGATTCTTTCAGAAAAAACATTTTTAATAAGATTGTTAAAGCAATTTTTAGAGAACGGTCTAGTTATGCCTTCTTCGCTTGTGAGGTCAACTTACAGCCAGCAGTTCATTAAGCTTGTTTTTCAGATTTGGCGATGTCATCAGCGGGTTGTAAACTTCTCCTGCGTAAGGTTGCCAAACATAACTAGGGCTAAAGGAGCGAAAGACTGGCAATATTCCTAGCTCGCCTGCAAGTGGTTTCGCTAAAACCAGTCCTGGGATAGATAGATTGGATGATTCTTCGATAAGCTCAGTGTATGTTCTAAATTCATCGACTTCAACACCAACCAGTGCATAACGGAAGGTGGGGGCAAATCGTAGGGACTGATAGAGTAAAATACCTAACTCTGTCATTGAATAGGCACTTTCAGGGCTGTCTATTCCCACTTCGCTAAGATTATTTGGTGAAACGCGACACCACCAATTTTCTTCTATGTCTTGGAATGTGTCTGTGCGACATTGGCACTGGCGACCATTTGACAGCAACAATGACATTCCCTGAAAATGTTGAGCAAATTTATCGGCCTTGCTCTCATCAGAACCACATTCTGCGGATAAACTAAATATCCATGCCATTTTCATAGACTCCTATTGTGTGTATGCCACTAATCCACCTTTTCCCAATATTTTTGGGTCTTTGCCAATGCCGCTTCGTACCTTTCTAGAGCCATTGTAACTCTTGGCATGATGCTAACGTGGGTTGGGCTATCTTGGACAGCCTGTAAATCTCCTGTAATAATGCTGTCATCAATCTGCCACAAAGGATCTTTGCCCATGCCGCCAAATTTCACTGGTTTACGAAATGCGGGTAAACCTTCGATGGATAGGGAAACAGACATTCCTTTGGTGTCTCTCATGGCAACAGCTACAAGATCGCCGTGCAACTTACGCTGTGGCTCTGGTAACAAGTAGCTTTGTTCATCTAGGCAACCTACTGGCATTTGCTGAATGTTTATATCAATACTAGGTCTAATGCCTAGCAGTCTAGCACTTCGACCTATTTTGGGTTTGCCGTTCTGCTCTGCCATGCCTCGATAGTAAAGTTTTACCATCTCAAATAATATAAAATGTTCATCTGCTCATACTAGCCAGATCTCGCCTGACAATTTGCAGCTTTTTCTCAATGGCCAGCAAATTTTTCATGATTTCACTAGATGCTGCAATTTCCTCTTCCTCTTTCCGTAATTTTGGCAGGAATTACTTTTTCTTTTATTTCTTGTTGTTTAGTCATTTTATTAAATGCCATAATCCCATCAGTGATCGACACTACAGAACCAAGAAAATCGAGCAAACCACCAAGTCCTAGAAAAGTTTCTGCACCTCCCAAAAATAGTTCTTCAAAACCAAACAACTTCTGTAAGCATAACTAGGAGATGATCTACAGCACCGTCTATCGAGTAAAATTAGCTAATCAATAGGCCTAGGTCATTGGCTCCTAAAAATTAGGATTTCTCTAACAGTTTGCGGTAGTCAAACACGCGAATGAGCGTCCCTTTTTTGGGTAAATCGGCGGCACGAATCCGTAATTTATTGTCCTCGATCAAACGGATATTTTTATCCTTGACTAACTTGAGAAACTCATCTACAGACACCAATTCACAGGCATTTTTATCGGCGGCACTGGTAAAATATTGCGTCGGGACGGCAATTCGCGGTTGTAAAACTTCGATCGCCTGTTTTGCTTCTTGGGGATTATAATTTTTTGGACCACCTCCCACGGGAATAAAAGCTAAATCCGGGGAACCTAGGAGAATTCTTTGTTCTAATGCGAGCGGGGCCGCTGCCCCCCCTAAATGGACAATACTAATCCCCGCTTGGGTCCAACGCCAGGCCACATTCATACCGAAACGTTGCCCCCCCATGCGATCGTGGGCAATACTAATGCCCTGTAATTTTAATTTACCCAGATCATAAGCCCCCGGCTCAAACAAAATTTTCGGATTACCGGGTAAACCCTCGGCCGCCCCTTCATCCCACAGTTGACTACTAATTAAAACGATATCTGCTTCTACTTTTGGCAAAGGAAAACCCGCCGTACAACCGATCGCCCGGAAAGGATTAACGAGGACTCTTTGCCCTCCTCCGGTGAATAAAAAGCAACTATGACCCAACCATTGAACTAAGAGGGAATTATCGGGTTTTTGGGGGGAAGTGGGGTTAGTGGGTTTCGGTTTAGTTTCCGCTAAAACTGAGCTTACTGCCACGGTTAAGAAACTTGCCCCCGCCGATAAGATAAAATCTCGCCTTTTCATAAATGTAGATGCAGAATTAATCAAGTTAAGGTTAATTTCAGGGGTTGGGGATTAGCAAACACTAGAGGGATCGCAGAAAGTTTCTTAAAAGTTCCTTGCCAGCAGTGGTTAAAATACTTTCGGGATGAAATTGTACTCCTTGAATGTGGGGGTAATCCCGATGACGGACTCCCATGACCGTGCCATCTTCCACCCAGGCCGTGATCTCTAAATTATCTGGCATGGTGGAGCGCTCGATCACTAAACTATGGTAACGGGTGGCAGTAAAAGGATTTTCTAACCCTTGAAATACCCCTTCATTGTTGTGATAGATTGGCGAAGTTTTGCCGTGCATCAAGACTGGGGCCCAGACCACATCCCCTCCGAATACCTGACCGATACTTTGATGACCGAGACAGACCCCCAAAATCGGCATATAGGGGCCAAATTTGGCGATTAATTCCAGAGATATGCCCGCATCGACCGGACGACCTGGACCGGGGGAAATAACAATTCCATCCGGCCGCATTTGTTCGATCGTGGCCAGATCGATTTTATCATTACGATAGACCTCGATCGGCACGGCGATCGGGAACTCGGAGGCTAATTCTCCCAAATACTGGACTAAATTGTAGGTAAAACTATCATAGTTATCGATGACGATTATCAAGAGTCTCTCTCCTTTCTCTAGCCTCGCTCAGTATTTTTATTCTACATCCCTACTGTCTCGATCGAGATAGCCGGAGTGTAGGGGGTAGGCTATTTTTGAGCCGTCAGCTAGAATCTGCCCGGAATTGCTAATTACAGCCTAAACTATCTCTGGTGGCCACTCCTGTGACGGGATTAATGCCATCGGCCCGTTCACACATTAACTTGACCTGATAGTTATCAATGACCGCGTTAGTGAAATCGGCCCCGGTAATAATTGTGTCATAAAAACGGCTGCGAGTAGCGATCGCATCGGTAAAAATAGTATTAGTTAAATCGGCAAAATCGAGGGTAACTCTATCTACCAAAGAGGCGGTTAAATCGGCCCCTTTTAAGTTAGCTTTTAAGAGGACAGCCTCGGTGAGAATACTATAGGATAAATCGGCCTTTTCTAGGTTAACTCCCCGCATAGCAGCAGCTGCGAAAACTCCTCCGCGCAAATCCTGATGGGAAAAATCCCGATCTTGCAGCTGGGCAAAACTATAGTTAATCGTTTTATCTTGGGCTAAAGCTACCGGACGGGCTGCGAAAAGTAGCCAAAGAATCGCCAGCGAAATAATTAAAACCAGACTGAAAATTTTTTTCAACATTGTTACTGTTGAGCGTTGAAAAACTGGGCCGCATCATCACCCACCCGAATAGTTAGGTCTGAGTCTAAAGCACCAGTGGAGGATGATTCTACTTTACCGATTCCCAATTGATTTTTCAAGAGGTTAGCGGACTGAACATCACCTTTTTGGGCAATAATTGCCGTGGTTTCTAGCTTTTGGGAGGAGTCATCGCTAATATAAACATTTGTGTAGCCCTGTTTGGCCAGATAATTACGAGTACGACGGGCTAAACCTTTGGTATGGGTGGCATTTTGAATGGCAATCCGCAGACTATAAACGGAGGTTTCTCCCCGCGAATAGTTATCGGTAAAATTATTGGCCACAATGGTTCTAATTTCGCGACGGTTCAAAATCCAATAACTGCGACCATCGTATTCCTCGATGTTATTAAACCGGCCGGGGAGTAGGATCATTCTTAAGTCATCCTGTTTAATTTCCCTGCCAAAATTAGCGATAGCCAGCATTTCCTCGACGGATAAATTCGTATCGATATATTGTTGTAAAACCTGTACTGCTTTCGGGAGACTGGGGAGAATTGTCGGACTAAAAATCTTTTGTTGTAGTGCTTTTAATAAAATTTGTTGTCTTTGCACGCGACCGATATCGCCGTATTGCGGGTTACGAAAACGGGCAAATTGTTCTGCTTGGTCGCCGTTGAGATTTTGCCAACCCTCTTGTAAATCAATTTCTAATTTTTGGGTGACATCTTTATGATACATTCGTTCGGGTACATAAACCTCTACACCCCCGACTAAATCGACTAATTCCTTAAAGGCATCGCTAGTCACCCGCACATAGCGATCAACGGTGACATCCCCTAAAGTATTATTGACCACTTCCGCCGCTAGAGTTGGTCCACCGTGAACATTGGCATCGTTAATTTTAGTGAAACCGTGGCCAGGTATTCTGACGCGGCTATCGCGAGGGATAGACAACATTCTCACGGTTTTATCGCTAGGATCGAAGCGCACTAGGAGCATGGTATCGCTGCGACCTTTAAATACATCGTCGCTGTTTTTGGCATCTAAAACTCGATCGATGCCCATAACTAAAATATTAACAGGACGAGAAAGCTGCTGGTTAATTAAGCTATTCCAAGCTTGGGCCTCAAGGATGTCTGTTTGGGTGGGAAAAGTCGTTTTTTGGAAGATAGCCCCAATTGGTGCGGGTAAGGGACTAATTAGAGCAACGGCAGCCCCAACAGTGGCGGAAACTAGGGCGGTAAAACTGAGGGTTATTCCCCAAAATAAGCCCTTTTGCAGGGGAGATGCTTTTTTTAAACCGGACATGACCGAACTGACCACCGTGACGGTATTTTCTGAGTTTTGGCTGTATTCTTGCTTTTCAAACCGCCCGGAAACATTGGCCATGGACTAACCTCAACATCTGATTAAAAGCTTACTCTAGGAGGTGACTGCTGATCGATAGAATCTATCTCTAGCCCAAAAGTTCCAAATATTGGCTACTCCCCCTCGCCGGTTATTGTAACATATTGTTAAGGAACCGGCTATAATAGACCTGTTGTAAAAATCAAAATTTGTCTTGGTTGGTTAGGAGTCAGTAGTCAGTAGTCAGGAGAATTAAGAATGAATAATAAGCAATTAAATGCTCTATTCACAGATTTTATGCTATTTAATCCTTATTTTTGCCGTTTTTGAACCCTGAAAAGTTAATTAGGCAAGAGGAATTTGAGGGATTCAGTTCGGTTATAAATTATCTCTGTGGCCAAGAATTAAGAGAGGTGGAAACTTGAAGATGACAGAACTAAGGTTATTCTCCTTGTTTTTATCCCTTAGCTTTTGGCTAGTTGGGCATTTGTTTCTGTCAATATAATTCTGATCTATTTTTTATGAAAATCATCTCTATTCCCCCATCATCGACCCAAGAATATCTCTGTATAAGAGACTTAAATCTCTACAATTCTCCCAGTTGTCAAGAGTTAGCAACCCAAGCACAACAGGGAAGACAATTAAAATTTATTTCCCTAGAAATTACCGAAAAAGGGCTACAAATTCAGCTAAGGGAAGATAATTATTTAGCTTGGTTATGCGGAGAAGATTTAGATGCAATTGCGGTGGCAACCACAGCTTATCAAAAAATTCCTCTAACTCGTTCCGACATAGAAAAACATATTCCTGAGATTATCTCTTTTACTCAGGAAGCAAGGAACCGTACCAATCATTATCTCTGGGGTGGAACCCTTGCACCTAATTACGATTGTTCAGGATTAATCCAGGCTGCTTTTGCCACCTTTGACATTTGGTTGCCGAGGGATTCCTATCAACAGGAGGCTTTTTGTCAAAAAATAAACCGAGAGGAATTACTCCCAGGAGATTTAATTTTTTTTGGTGATAAAAGAGTTAATCATGTGGCGTTATATCTAGGAAATAATCAATATATCCACAGTTCAGGAAAAGAAACAGGTAACAATGGTATCGCTATAAATCTACTTACTGATGATAGGGATAGCGTTAGTCGTCATTATTATCAAAAATTATGGAGTTTCGGTCGAGTTATGCACAATTAATCAGTTATCAGGGAAATGGGGAAATGGGTAAATGGGGAAATGGGGAAATTTCAACTAAAACCCCAAAACCCCAAAACCCTAAAACCCCAAAACCCTAAAACCCTAAAACCCCAAAACCCCAACCCCTAACTCCTCACTCCTTACTCTCCCCCATAGGTAATCATGTCAGAAAACATCTCCCTAAGCGGTCTGTCAATTCGTCGTCACATAGGAGTATTGATGTTAACTATAGCAGTTATCATCATCGGTCTTTTTTTTCTAAATCGTTTAGAAGTGGACTTGCTTCCTTCTATCACTTATCCCCGCATTAGTTTAAGGATGAATGTACCTGGAGTTTCCCCGGAAGTCATTCTCGAAGAAGTAACTAAACCCCTGGAAGAAGGAATGAGTGCCACCGAGGGAGTAGTGCAAGTTTATTCAGAAACTCGCGAGGGAAGGATGCGAGTAGATTTATTTTTTCAACCGGGGGGAGACTTAAATGTAGCTTTAAATGAAGCTACCGAAAGTTTTAATCGTGTCCGACAAAATTTACCCGATATTATTGAGGAACCGCGCTTAAATAAATTTGAACCCTCTCGTTTACCCGTCTATGAATTCGCTCTCGTTTCTGATACCCTACCCCTAAAAGATTTAAGATTATTTGCCGATGAAGAATTAGGGAGAGAATTAGGATTTGTGGGAGGAGTGGCAGTGGTGGACGTGATTGGGGGAGTTAGAGAAGAAATTCAAGTTAATATTGACCTGCAGCGATTACAATCTTTAGGAGTGGGATTAAATCAGGTTTTAGACACCCTAAAAAGACGCAATCAGGACATCTCTGGGGGCCGACTACAGGGAGAAACCGGGGAACCTTTAACCCGTGCGGTGGGGAAATTTAAAAACGTAGCCGATATCCAAGATTTAGCACTGACCGATAGTAATAATCCCGAAGAAAAAATCTATCTGCGGGATGTGGCCAGAGTTATCGATGGGACAGAAGAACAAAGAATTTTTGTCACCCTAAATGGAAAAAATGCCGTGAGGGTTAGCGTCCAAAAACAACCGAATGCGAACACGATTGCTGTGGTAGAAGGGGTAAAAAAACGCATTACAGAATTAAAAAAATCCGGGTTAATGACCGGGGGAATGCAAGTAGTCACCACTACTGATGAGTCTGTATTTATCCAAAACGCGGTCAATAACGTGGTTTCGTCGGGACTAGCGGGGACAATTCTAGCAGGATTGACTGTATTCGTCTTTCTCGGTTCCCTGCGACAGACTTTTATCATTACCCTAGCGATTCCTCTTTCTACCCTCGTCGCAATTATCTGTATGAAGTTATTCGGGTTATCGATAAATGTGTTTAGTTTGGGAGGATTGGCCCTAGGGGTGGGTATCGTGGTGGATAATTCCATTGTCATGCTGGAAAATATTGCCCTCAAAGTTAATCAAAACCAAAATAAGCGAGATTTTTTAGAAATTGCCCGGAATAGCAGCCGAGAGGTAGAATCTGCTTTATTGGCCTCCACTGCGACTAATCTCGTCTCTATCCTGCCATTTTTACTACTGGGTGGTTTTATTTCCCTACTGTTTAACGAGATTATCCTTACTATCAGTTTTGCTGTGGCTGCTTCTCTGCTGTGTGCGTTAACCGTTGTTCCCATGTTGGCCAGTCGTTTGTTAAATATGCGGGTTTATAGTGGCATTCAGCGATTTTGGCTCTTAAAAGTCTTTAGTCAACGTCTAGAAGGTTTAACCATCCTCTACGGTCGTTTTTTAGCTAAAATCATCCGCTACAGAATACCTGTTATCCTGCTGGCCTTTTTAATTTTAGGGGGAAGTAGTTTTTATCTCTGGCAATATATCCCCCAAGAAGTCTTTAGTCGTATTCAAACCGGACAGGTGAACGTTTTTGCCCAATTTCCCCCGGGTACCAATTTAAATACTAACCGTCAGGTGATGCGGGAAGTAGAAAAGATTTTATTATCACAACCGGAAACTGAGTATGTTTTTACTACCAGTGGCGGTTCTCTTTTTGGCACAACTACCAATGAAAATATTTTGCGCGCTTCTAGTACGATTAATCTCAAAAAAGGCAGTAATACAGAAGCATATATCGAACGCATGAGCAAAGCACTAGAGCAATTAAACCTCGTTAACGTGCGTTTGCGTCTCACCCCCGGTCAAGTGCGCGGTATTATTCTGAATAACTCTCCCTCCGTTGGTGCCGATGTGGATGTGATGTTACAGGGACGCGATGGGAAAACTTTAGAGCAAGCTGGTGAAGAAATCCTCAGTATTCTCGATGAAAAAGTCCCTAGTGCGCGTTTTCGTCCCGATGCTGACCCCAGACAACCAGAAATCCAGATTAAACCCGATTGGACGCGCTTAAATAGTTTGGGATTGAGTACCCTGGAAGTGGGACAAACGCTACGGACCGCTATTCAAGGATCGATCCCCACCCAACTGCAACGGGGAGAAAGATTAATCGATATCCGAGTGCAATTGGACCCCAACTCGCGGCAAAAAATTAGTGACATCTCACAAATACCTATTTTTGTCAATAGACAAGAAGACTTAAAATTAGCAGATATAGCCCGGATTGAAGCGGGAAAAACCCCCGGAGTCATCCAGAGAATCAATCAGCGTCAAGTTTTTATTATTATCGGCAGTTTGGTCGAAGGGGCGAAATTAAGTGACGCACTCGCGGGAGTACAATCGCTTTTAAATTCCACTCCCTTACCGGATGGTATCAGCATTTTACCCAGTGCTGCTGCCACGTCTAATCAAGAAATTCAGGGTTCTTTGGGTTTATTAGCGGGTTTATCAGTATTTTTAGTCTTTGTGGTCATGGCCGTGCAGTATAACTCACTCATAGACCCTTTGGTGATTATGTTAACCGTTCCTTTGGCCCTAGCGGGGGGAATTTTCGGACTATATTTGACTAAAACCCCGATTAATGCCATTGTCATCGTCGGGGTGGTTTTATTGGTGGGGATTGTGGTTAATAACGGGATTATTATGGTGGAATTAGCCAATCAATTGCGGCAAGAATTCGGTTTTACCCGGCTACAAGCCATTTTAAAGGCCGCTCCCCAACGTTTACGACCGATTTTAATGACTACCGTGACCACGGTTTTAGGTTTATTTCCCCTCGCTTTAGGATTAGGAGAGGGGGGAGAATTCCTGCAACCTTTAGGAATTGTCGTTTTTTCGGGTTTGTCTTTAGCAACTCTGTTAACTCTGTTTATTATTCCCTGTTTTTACGTTTTATTCTCTAGAAAATAATCTTCTTGGACAGTGGGAAGTGCGGAAGTGAGGAAGTGAGGAAGTGGGGAAGTGGGGAAGTGGGGAGAATAAATAAAAAAAGTCTCCTATCTCCTGACTCCTATCTCCTATCTCCTATCTCCTGACTCCTGACTCCTGACTCGGAGAATACTGTCTCCTGACTCGGAGAATACTGTCTCCTAACCCAATGTTGGCTAAAGATAAGCAAAAATTATTTATTGGCTCCCAAAACTTGAGAATATTTAAATTAACATTCCGCAATATTTATAAATTCTTAAGAATTTATTGAGAAAGATTTTTATTTAATAACGATGTTATGAAGGTTACAGCGATTTGATAGAATTTCATAATGGGTTATTATGTGCTTTTTTAGGCAGCAATGGCTGAAACCCTTACCACACCTAGAAGGTGATCCTAATTAAGACAGGTAAATCAGTCAATTTCACCCATAACGATGATCTTTTTTTTGTGTAGTTTTATTGCAAAAAAAAAGTTTTTTTGACAAAAAACACAAAGTATGATAGGAAACCAACGTATTTCTGGCTGCCAGTAGTTATTGTAGAGTGGGAAGTGGAGAAGTGGGGAAGTGGGGAAGTGGGGAAGTGGGGAAGGGGAGCATCTCACCTTTGTAACCCCTAAATCAGGTTTTATGTCAAACTATTTTGAAAGCCTTACTAGAAACCAGTTTGAGGGACAAGTATAATTACTCACTTGTATAAATGAGATGCTCCCTGGGGAATGGGGAAGTGGGGAAGTGGGGAGTATTTTCAGTGATCAGTAAACAGTGAACTGAAAACTCACATCTGATAACTGATAACTGATTCAAGGCTGACTCCTAACCCGACAAAAAACTTTTTGCCGCAAACCCTAAGTTAAATAAGCGATAGTTACCCCCGAACCGCCCTCATTTTGGGGTGCTAATTGAAAGCGTTTTATCTGGGGATGACGGGATAGGAAATCGTGAACACCCTGACGTAATTTCCCCGTACCTTTACCGTGAATAATCCATAATATGCCCGATGGGGTAGCGCGGGTGATCGCCTGTTCGATATCCGTTTCTGACTCTGCCACCCTGGAACCGCGAATATCGACAGTATTATTAGCAGTACGAATTAAAGGAGTCTCCTGGGGTTTTGTGGGAGTTTGTGGCAAATTTTTGGCAGGTTTTGGCGCAGTTTCCACTTTTTGACCATCCAAAGACTCAATCTGATCTAAGGGTAGGGTCATCTTCATCATACCGAAACGCAGGGAAATCTCCTCTGATTCCGGTGAAATTGCTAAAACTTCGGCAGTTTGTCCCAAATTGGGCAAGCGCACCCTTTCCCCCACTTGCGGACGATAATTAACCTTAGTTTTTTCCGTTTTTGGTAATAACCTTTCTGCGATCGCAGTTAATTCCTCTGTGGCTTTTTGGGCATCTTTACCGGTTTTTGTTCCCGCTTGCAATCGGCGAATAACGTCATTAATCTCTGCTTTTGCCGATAATAAAGCCTTTTGTATCTCCTGGTCTTGATAACGCTTTAATTCTCGCTCTCTCTCCTGTAGAGAATTAGCCCGCGTGGACACCTCTGTATAAAATTTCTCCGTTTGTTGCAGTAATTGACTAGCTTCCTTAGCTTTTGATTCCTGTTCCCGTCTTTGCGCTTCCAAACCAGCAATTACTTGATTTATCTCCTCCGATAACCCCCCCAGATGATTTCTCGCTTCGGCCACAATTTCGGGATTCAATCCCAAACGCTGGGCAATAGTTAAAGCATTAGAACGCCCCGGAATGCCCCATAATAGTCGATAAGTAGGGGAAAGAGTGCGATCATCAAACTCTACCGAGGCATTTTCAAAGCGAGAATCTCGATACTTCAACGCTTTTAATTCCCCGTAGTGAGTGGTAGCCACCGTCAGTAAACTATGATCGGCGAGGTATTGTAAAATAGCGATCGCTAAAGGACTTCCCTCGGCCGGATCCGTACCTGCTCCCACCTCATCGAGTAAAACCAAGGAACGAGAATTTAAAGCCGCTAAAATGCGGACAATCCGGCGAATGTGACCCGAAAAAGTCGATAAACTCTGTTGTAAAGACTGTTCATCCCCGATATCGGCTAAAACCTGATCGAACCAGGGTATCTCTACTGGTTCCCGCGCCGGAATAAACAGGCCCGCTTTCGCCATTAAAGCCGCTAATCCGAGGGTTTTTAAAGTAACGGTTTTTCCGCCGGTATTTGGTCCGGTGATGGCAACAACGCGAATTTCTGGGCTAATCTGCACATTTATTGGGATGACCTCCCCCCCCTGTTCGTGGTGTTTTTGCCACCAGAGCAAAGGATGACGCAAATTCCGCAAAGTAATCGTTTCCGAACCATCGATAAAGTGGGGGGGATTACCCTCTAACCATAAACTGTAACGGGCCCTGGCGGTGGCCAGATCGAGCCTAGTAGCGATCGCTAGTAAATATTCTAAGTCCTCAAAGGCTTCGGCGATTGTATTACTTAACTGCCGCAGGATTTTTTCTTCTTCGATTTGTTCCTGACGACGATATTGCCGTAGTTGATTGCCTTGGTCAACGATAGAGTGAGGTTCAATGTAAAAAGTCGCCCCTGTGCTGGAAGTATCGTGAATTATCCCTGGTATTTGCTCTTTTTGCGCTGCTTTGACGGGAAGCACCCAGCGCTCGCTTCTTTGGGTAATCACCGCTTCTTGGATAGCACCGCCCTGTTTTTGCATGATATCCTGTAATTTTCGGTAAATTCGCTCTCTAATCACCTTCATTTGTCCCCGAATTTCCCGTAATTGGGGACTAGCGCGATCGGATATCCGGCCATCTTCATCGATACAACGGTGTATTTCCTGTTCTATCTCTGGATAGGTGCGAATTTCCGCTACTAACTCCTTTAAAACTGGTATATCTTCCTGTTCGTCAATTAAACGGCGTAAACGTCGCACTCCCGCTAAAGTCGTGGCAATATTTAAAAGTTCCTGTCCCGATAATAAACCCCCCAGATGCGCCCTTTCTAGGGCATCACCGATGTCGGTAATCCCATCAAAGGAAAGACGACTATCTAATTTTTGTTCTAAGCTATAAACTTCTTTGGTTTGGCAGAGTAGGTTTAAACTTTCCTCTTTGCTTTCCGGTAACGGCAATTGACGAATCGCGATCGCACCGAGTTTAGTCGCTGCAAAAGTAGCTAGGTGTTGACATAGCCGCGGCCATTCCAATAATTCTAGGGTTTCGTCTTGAATCAATTTTGTAGTTTTTTATAATACGCTTTGTATTTCTAGTCTAACCAGATTTGGCCTGATTTTTACAGGAGTCATTTCAGTCAACAGTAATCAGTCATCAGTAATCAGGGAAAAGACAGCACTGTTACTCGCACCTAATACCTGTCACTTAACAATCCCGCCAATCTGTTGACTATCTAAATTACTCGTTAAGACTGCACTGGAGTGCCGGAGTTGGGAGTAGGGAGAGGAAGTTCGAGCATTTGTACTAAAATTTCTAATACGCAGTTTAAATTCAGTACAGCTTATAATATTCGGGGTTCTTCGTTACTTGGTATGGTTCAATAGGGGGGCATAAATCGACTAAATCCTTATCTGGCAAGAGACTTAATTGATTAGTTCGCTCTAGATCAAAAACAATTGACAAAAATCGCCAAATGCCTTTCTACATAAAGGTTCCATCCCTTATAACCCTCGTCCATTGCATAACACAAACCGAAGAGCCATATTCGGTCGAGTTCTACTGATAACTGATAACTGATAACTGATAACTGATAACTGATAACTGATAACTGATAACTGATAACTGATAACTGATAACTGATAACTGATAACTGATAACTGATAACTGATAACT
>NZ_JADBSZ010000228.1:0-14989 GCF_020246425.1 Microcystis sp. M079S1 | reverse complement strand
ATCACCCTAAGTAGGGGGAGAGCCTTCGAGAGCCCCCTTCCTCTTAGGGACTTGCGCTTTGATAATATGCCATCTGGCTGGTCTGATTCTTCTACAGAGCGATTTCCTGGCTGGGATATTATTCCCACGCAAGTCCCTTATCGGTTATCAAAAAGTATTATAATTGTCTTTTCTATCCTGAATCAACAGTTTCTGCTTGTCAATAATTATGAATACCTATCAAACCTATTTAACTATTGATAATTCTCAAAAGATTATCCTCTCTAACTTACCCTTTGAAGCAGCAACAAAGTTAGCCATTAACATTCAAGTGGTTGAGGATGAAAGGACAGAAGCGGATTTTGAAACCTTATTAGATAAAACCAAGGGAATCTGGGCTAGTGGAATATAGCTAGGTAATAGGTGTAGGGCTAATTCCGGAATTAGCCCTACAATAGGCGTTGTCAAATTGAAAGATGCTCCGAATCAGCCCGGAACTGAAATTACTTTGATAGCAAGGATTGCATGGCATCTTTCCTATTCTGATCTGACAACGCCTTTTCCTAGCAAAGTTTTTGAGTATTTTCCCCAATCTTGATCAATAATGCTGGCTAAGTAAATAAAATTTCACAACTCGATCGCTACAACTAGCCGGCCAAGAACTACAATAACCCTAGCATCTGTGTGAAAAAAGGCCCATCTATGCAACTTTCGCCCCAAGAAAAAGATAAATTACTCATTTTCACGGCGGCACTGCTCGCCGAAAGACGCAAAAATCGCGGTATCAAGTTAAATTATCCCGAAGCGATCGCCTATATTAGCGCCGCCATCCTCGAAGGTGCCAGAGAAGGTCGTAGCGTCGCTGAATTGATGAGTTACGGCACTACTTTATTAACTCGCGAGGAGGTGATGGAAGGTATCCCGGAAATGATTACGGAAGTGCAGATCGAAGCGACTTTTCCCGATGGTACTAAATTAGTTACCGTTCACAATCCCATTCACTAACAGGAGATTTTTAGCACTTATGATTCCGGGAGAAATTATCACACCATCCGGAGCGATCGAGATTAATGTCGGTCGCGACACCCTGCGTATTTCTGTGGCTAATACAGGCGATCGACCCATTCAAGTGGGTTCCCACTATCATTTTTATGAAGTTAATCAGGCCCTGGAGTTCCAGCGCGAATTAACCAAAGGAACCCATCTGAATATTCCCGCGGGTACATCAGTTCGATTTGAACCGGGAGACACGAAAGAGGTGGAATTAGTTGCCATTGCGGGAACTGAAGAAATTTATGGCTTTAATGGTTTAATTAATGGTTCCCTCAAAGGCAAGAAAAAGAAAAAGTAAGGCCTTGATGGAAAAATTATCACAGTTTGATCGCTCAATTATGGTAAAATCAAGGCAACGATAACTAATTCTTTCCAAGACTATGACGACGGTAAAAATTGGCATCATTGGCGGCAGTGGTTTGTATAAAATGGATGCCCTCAAGGATGTGCGGGAAGTATCCCTCGATACTCCTTTTGGTTCTCCTTCCGATGCTTTAATTCTCGGTACTTTAGAGGGAACAGAAGTCGCCTTTTTAGCGCGTCATGGCAGAAATCACCATTTTTTACCGACCGAACTACCCTTTCGAGCTAATATTCACGCTCTCAAACAATTAGGGGTTGAATATATTATTTCCGCTTCGGCCGTTGGTTCCCTAAAAGCCGAAGTTAAACCCCTAGATTTAGTCATTCCCGATC
Organism: Microcystis sp. M079S1; assembly: GCF_020246425.1. NCBI lineage: Bacteria > Bacillati > Cyanobacteriota > Cyanophyceae > Chroococcales > Microcystaceae > Microcystis > Microcystis sp. M079S1. The sequence goes on along the minus strand of NZ_JADBSZ010000228.1, from coordinate 13,261 downwards.
AATTTATTGACAGAACTAAAGAGAGAATAGCGACTTTTTTTGGGGAAGGAATTGTTGCTCACGTCGCCTTTGGCGATCCCGTTTGTCCCCAATTAGCCGAAATTTTAGGGGATGCCGTCGCTAGTTTAAACCTGTCAGAAGTTACCTTGCATCGCGGCGGTACATACCTCTGTATGGAGGGGCCAGCTTTTTCTACTAAAGCGGAATCAAATCTCTATAGAAGTTGGGGGGCAACCGTGATCGGTATGACCAATTTAACCGAGGCCAAATTAGCCAGAGAAGCGGAAATTGCCTACGCTACCTTAGCCCTAGTTACCGATTATGATTGTTGGCATCCCGATCACGATCATGTCACGGTAGAAATGGTGATCGAAAATCTGCACCATAACGCTATTAATGCCCAAAAAGTTATCCAAGAAACGGTGCGCCGTCTAGCAGCTAATCCTCCCGTTTCTGCCGCTCATTCTGCCCTTAAATATGCTATTCTTACCCGTCTAGATTCTGTTCCCGTCGCCACTAAAGAAAAATTAGCTCTCTTTTTGAAAAAATATCTTGAATAAATAGGGTTTGCTGAAAAAGTTTGTTGGTGGGGTTAGGAGTCAGGAGTCAGGAGTCAGGAGTCAGGAGTCAGTAGCCGGTCGTCGGTCGTCAGTAGCCGGTCGTTTCAGGCTTTGTTGCCCTCTCTTTTTTGTACCAACGTATGTACTACAAGAAGGATAATGCAAGGTTTTTGATGGTCCCAATCCGATTTTCGCAGCATGAATATCGGATTTTAACAGGTCAAAATCCTTATTTTAAAAGGGTTTTACCATTATTCAGCAAACCCTAAATAGAGAAATAAGAGCGGAGAAAAGTCACCGATGAATCTAGAAATGGGTCATTTTTCTCGCTGTGATCCAGACGATCGATTTGACCCTTAACGAAGGCAGGGGGCAGGAGGCAGTATTCAGGAGTCAGGAGATAGGAGATTATTTTATTTATTCTCCCCACACCCCACACCCTACACCCTACACCCCACACCCCACACCCTGCCCCCACGAACAGCTTTTTGCCGCAAACCCTAACTAGCTAGATATTCTCTGATGTTGCCCTTGCGTTTTCTTAATTTAGCGATCGCTTCTCGTTCGATCTGACGCACGCGTTCACGACTGATATTGAGTCGAACGCCAATTTTTGCTAAGGTGAGGGGCTGCCCATTATCTAAACCAAAACGCAGACAAATCACTTCTTTTTGTTGAGGGGTGAGGTCTGCCATCAGTTTTTCCAAATCCACTTGGAGGGAAGAATAGGCAGTGTAATCTTCGGGGGAAAGTCCCGTATCTTCCAAGAGTTCCCCTAATTCCGTGTCTTGATTGTCCCCCACCTTTAAGTCAAGGGAAAGGGGTTGACGGGACCTTTCCAAGTAGTCTCGCACCTGTTTGGGAGTTAGATCTAATTCCTCGGCTAATTCGGCAATGGTGGCAGCGCGACCTTTATCTTGAGCTAGTTGACGCTGGGCTTTTTTGATTTTATTCAGTTTTTCGGTGATGTGGATGGGCAGACGGATGGTGCGACTTTTTTCTGCGATCGCCCGGGTGATGGCTTGGCGAATCCACCAATAGGCATAGGTGGAAAAGCGATAGCCTTTGGTGGGATCGAATTTTTCCACACCTCTTTGCATCCCAATCGTTCCCTCTTGGATTAGGTCCAATAGGTCTAGATTGCGTTTTAGGTATTTTTTAGCGACGGAAACCACTAGACGCAGGTTCGCTTCTACCATCTTGCGTTTGGCGAAATCCCCTGCCCCTAATTCTCGACGCAGTTGTTCTTCACTAATTTCCGCCGCTTCTGCCCACTGGCGATCGCTGGGTTCCCTGCCGAGTTTCGCCCTTAGGGATTCTTTGATTTTTTCCAGAAAAATTAATCTTTGCACCTGTTTCGCGTAGAGAATTTCTTCTTCATGGGTGAGAAGGGGAACTCGGCCAATTTCTCTGAGATAGGCGCGAACTGGATCGGTGGGGTTTTTCGAGGTTTTCATGAGTGCGCGTCGGTTGAGGGTTGATATTCAGGGATTGATGGCGTTTTTCAGATTGCTTCCCCAGGGGCAGTTAAGGAGATGCTATCAGGGTTTCTTCTAGTTTTGTAAAGAGATTAGTAAGTGGTTACTCAAGGATAGAGAGAAATCTAATTTACGATTTAATTACCTCTATAGTCCTTTTTTTGGCTATATATAGAGTTTATGGGCATAAATGGCAAGTAGTAAGAACCTTGGTTATTTAACCAATATTACAACAATTATTAAATATTGTAAAGTTTATGAGAAAAAAAAATTATCCCGATCAGGAACGCAGCAAGGAAGGGGAGGTTTGAGTATCTGTACCCATAGATTACCCAAAGGTTTCCGATCAGGATGCAATCTAGATGACAAAATGAGCAATTTTCTCAGATAGCGATCGCAGGGCGATCAGTGAGGGGAGTGGGGAGTAGGCAGAGGAAGTTCGGGCATTTGTACTAAAATGTCCAATAGGCAGTTTAAATGCAGTAAAGCTGATATTTTCTAGCAAATCTCTTGATTGTCAGCCCTTGGCTGGCAAAAAAGCAGCGAAAAAATCACAAAAATCCGCTGAGATGTCTTCCCAAGACATCAATTAGGGTCTGCTGAAAAAGTCGCTCAGGGAATTATGTGATATTGTCTGGCAATTTTCACTGGTATCGAACGCCTCAATGGTTCTGATCGCCGCACCTTCCCCACCGGTGCGTTGCTGGGGGTGGGGCATGACGCTTAAATGCTATTTTGGTTTAGTTTGGACGCTAATAGGGCCATTAACGCTGGTTTGACAGGCTAAACGATAATTTTCGGGTTTTTTCTTCAGACAGCGCTGTTCAAAGTCGGTTTTGGCCGAGAGATTTTCCATCCCCTCGACAATTGCCACTATACAAGTACCACACTGACCGTAACCGCCACAATTCATCAATTTACCGCCAAAAGTGTAGATATCAACGCCATTCTGGATTGCTTTCTCTCGTAAATTCGCTCCATCTGCCGCTACCACGATCTTATTCTCTTTGACGAAGTTGATGTTACCCATGACTGTGTTACCCTAAATTTTTGCAAATTAATATTAAAAAATATTAAATTTTTTTGATTGTAACATTTTTGGCTCGCTGTTCTAAATATTCGGCGATGCCAATAGCGATCGCTTTTTTGCCGATAAATTTCCCCAATGCCGCTTTTGTGACCAAATAAGCCACCTGTTCCCCTTGATCGCCCTTTTCCTCACCCCTATTAGCAATGACGGCCTGATAGCCCTTTTCTAGGCGTTTACGGGCGATTTCCAGCAACTCCTCCTGACTGACTCCCTCCTGATACTTGAAAGTCACCATCTCTAAATCGGGAAATTTTTCTCTCACCTTGTCAATCACTTTTTCCGTCGGCACAAAATTAAGATTTAACTGCCCACCACTGGGAATTTTGCCAGAAAAAGGGCTTTCTAAGCGATAATCTGCCACTGCTGCCGAAAAAATCCCAAATTTATAATCTTTACTGCCTAATTCTCCCATAACCTTCCCTAGATACTCGTCATAAGTTTCAATAATTTCATGGGGTAAATAAGCGGGAGGTGTATAGCTGCCGCGTCCGTGGATTAATTGCACCTTTGCCCCGCGCAGGTACAATTCTTCTGCAATAGCGACTCCTAATTGTCCGGTAAAACGATTGGTTAAACGACGAATATTATCGATAATAACGGGTGTGGGTCCACCAGTGACTAAAATCGGCCTATTTTTCAGGACAGAATTACTGAGAATCCCACAGGCTGCCACGGTAATCTCTTTTTCCCCGGGGAGATTGTGCTTACCGTAATCATCCCGGGGTGACATAATCTGGACTCCCAAGCGATCGAGAGTTTGCAAAGATTCGGTCAGAATAGCATTATGTAAACTGCCGTGCATGGTGGGGACGAGCAGAATTTTAGTTTTTCCCTTTTCCTGTCGTCCCAAGGCCGAGGCCAAGCATGAAGTGATCACTCCGTCAGCGATTCCGTAACGAAACTTATTAATCGTGTTATAGGTAGCGGGGGCGACTAAATAAAGATCAAAGGGAGATTGATCGCTTAAATGTTCTGCTTTTGCCGTTAATTGGCTAATTACGGGATTAACCGTACTCCATTCCAAAGCTTCCTTAGTGACGTATCTTAAAGCTTCTTCCGAGACAAAAGCCACGACTGTAGCCCCGAATTTCCGCAAAGATCGGGCAATTAGCGGCGCTTTCATGGCCGCAATCCCTCCTGTCACCAGTAAAGCAATACGTTTACCCCAGAGATGATGACTTTCTAAGGGTACTTCGCGATCGCTTAATGGCGAATCCGTCGGAGAAGAGAAATTCCAAGTCATAAATTTGGGGGTTGGGAGATGGGGAGTGGGGAGTGGGGAGTGGGGAGTGGGGAGTGGGGAGTGGGGAGATGGGGAAATTTCAACCATACTCAACACCCCAAAACCCCAAAACCCCAAAACCCTAAAATCTCCATACCCAACACCTTACTAACTGATAACTGATCACTGATTCGGTTATCCCTATTCGGGGTTTGTCTATCCCTGAGGGAGAAACTGGTTATCCTAGTAAATAAAGGGTTGCTTCGGTGTTCTTATGATTGACAAAATTTTAACTAAAGTTCGATCGCTTGCCAAGCCGCTATTAGTTCTAGGATTAGTGACAACGCTGATTTTAGGCAATGTTTCCAGTGCTTTAGCGGCATCGGGGGGTAGAATGGGGGGCGGTAGTTTTCGCGCCCCTAGTCGCAGTATTAGCCCTTCTAGAGGTGGTGGTTACAGTTCCCCCGGTTACGGTGGAGGTATTGGTTTTCCCTTCCTCTTACCCTTCTTTTGGGGTGGTGGTGGCGGTGGCTTAATTTCTCTGTTAATCTTTTTTGCTATTGCCAATTTCCTCGTTAATGCTTTCCGTAATGGTGGAGGCAGTGATGAGAATGGTATGACGATAGAATCCGGTTATGAAACCGTCTCCGTGGCTAAAGTACAGGTGGGTTTGTTGGCTAATGCCCGTTATCTGCAACAAGAATTAAATCAAATCGCCCTAACTGTGGATACTAGCACCTCCGAGGGGCGCGTCGATGTCTTACAAGAATCGGCCCTCGCCCTGTTACGTCATCCGGAATACTGGGTTTATGGTAACGTCGATTGCCAACAAACCAGCCTCAGCAGTGCAGAAGCGAAGTTTAATCAGTGGTCTCTCAACGAACGCGGTAAACTAACGGCGGAAACCTTAACTAATTACAATAATCAACTGCGTCAAGGTTCTCAAGAAAATATTTTACCCGAATCGGCTGGAGAATTAGCTAAAACCGCACCAGAAGGCTATATTTTGGTGACTATTTTAGCCGGCATTGTCGGTAAATTTTCTCTAGCCAAAATTAATGATTCCCAAGACTTGAAACAAGCCCTGCAACAAATTGGTAGTATGGGAGGCGATCGACTTTTAGCGGTAGAAGTGATTTGGACTCCCCAAAGCGAGGGTGATATTCTCAGTCAAGACGACATTCTCGCTAATTATCCCGATCTGAAATTGGTGTAATTTGTCGGGGTATAACCCTAGATATTGCCCAAAATCTCCCTTTTATGGGGAGATTTTTTGATTATTAAGGAATTGCTGCCGTGAGGCGATTTTTAGGTGTGTCACGATGCCCTAACACACCCTAACCATTAACAATATAATTCCTGAATCCACTGCCATTCTTGGGCTAATCCTTCGGCTAAAGAGACTTGGGGATTATAACCTAGAATAGTACGGGCTTTGGTGACATCGGCGGCGGTGTGACGGGCATCTCCCCGGGCGAGTCCTTGATGCGATCGCTCGATAGGTTTACCGATGACTTTTGCCATGGTATCCAAGACATCCAACAATACCACGCGACTACCACCACCAATATTAAACACCTCCCCCACCGCTTCCGGCACTAGGGCAGCGGCTAAATTAGCGGCTACAGCATCGCTAATAAAGGTAAAATCGCGGGTTTGTTTGCCATCTCCGTAGATGCCGATGGGTTTACCTGCGATCGCTGCTTGAAAAAACTTATGGAAAGCCATATCGGGACGTTGCCGCGGTCCATAAACGGTGAAATAACGCAAGGCAGTGACGGGAACGTTAAAATTCTGGTGATATAGCCAACAGAGTCTTTCTGCCGCTAATTTGGTGATGCCGTAGGGTGAAACTGGTTGGGGACAAAGGGTTTCGGGAGTCGGCATCGTTTCCGCATTGCCATACACCGAGGAAGTGGAAGCAAAAACCATCCGTTGTAAAGAAGGGGTTTCCTTAGCGGCCTCAAGAATAATTTGAGTGGCATTTATATTCCTTTCGGTATATTGACGAAATCCATCACCCCAGCTTGCTCTGACTCCTGCTTGGGCTGCCTGATGGAATAATACTTCTACTCCTTGCAACAGTTGTCGCCAGTCGAGGGCTTGTATATCCGCTTCGATTAACTTAAATTCGGGATATTTTGCTAGAATATGGGCATTTTTGCGCTTTAAACTGGGGTCGTAATAATCGTTAAATTGATCGATACCGATCACCTGATCTCCTTGTTCTAAAAGCTTTTGTGCCAAGTTAGAACCGATAAAACCCGCGACACCAGTAACAATATGAGTAGCCATTTAATCCTAGTCGTTGATATTTTGTATCGATTGTAATCATTTTTGCGCTTTTTGCCGCAATCAATGTCCGCCGTCCGTCGTCAGCTTTTAGGAGTCAAAATCGATAGATTTATTAGATCTCCTGCAAAAATCAAAATCTTTCCTTAGATAAGGAGACTCCGAAACAGGCGACCAGAGGAGAACAAAGACAAGAGAGAACTATCCCACCCATAAAACCGAAGATTATGTCAAATTTATCGGAATTTTAGAGATTTTGAGCCGATAGCACCTCGACAACTTGCTTTTGCAGCAGATTTATTCTATATGGTACTGTTTAATTTTATTTCCGCAAAAGTTGCTTATGTCCTTACCTGAACTCCCTCTTCATCTTCAATTAACCCAAATGGTTTCGGGTTACTGGCTATCTCAGGCCATCTATGCTGCGGCTAAATTGAGTCTAGCCGAGCATTTAAGCAAAGGAGCGAAATCTTGTCAAGAATTGGCCTCCCTAACTGAGACTAATCCTGCTGCTTTATACCGACTGATGCGAGCGTTAGCTAGTGTGGGAATTTTTCAAGAAACTGAATCTCAACAGTTTATACTAACTCCCTTAGCCGAACATTTATCTAGTGACCATCCCCGGTCAGTAAAAGCGACAGCGATTATGTTAGGAGAAGCCCCCCATTATCAAGCCTGGGGAAATGTGTTACATAGTATTAAAACGGGACAACCATCTTTTGATGATGTCTTTGGGATGGGGGTCTTTGAATATTTTCAAACCCATCCGCTAGATGCCGAGATTTTTGAACAGTCGATGAATAGTTTTTCTTTTTCGGAGGAGAAAGCTATTTTAGCTGTGTATGATTTCTCGGAATTTCAAACCCTAGTAGATGTAGGTGGGGGATACGGTGAGATGTTGGGGACAATCTTAGAGCAATATCCCCACCTCAAAGGAATTCTTTTTGATGAAGAATATGTAATTTCCCATTGTCAACCGACTTTAGAAAAACACGGCATTCTCCATCGTTGTCAAACCGTTGGGGGTAGTTTTTTTGAATCCGTACCGTCGGGAGGAGATGGCTATTTACTAAAACATATTATTCATGATTGGGATGATCGACGAGCGATTGCTATTTTGAAAAACTGTTGTCAAGCTTTAGATAGCGATGGGAAAGTTTTAGTCTTGGAAATGGTTGTTCCTTCGGGTAATAATCCTTCGGCCGCTAAAATGTTAGACCTAAATATGTTAGTTATGTGTCCGGGAGGTAAGGAAAGAACCGCAGAAGAATTTGAGGAATTGTTGAGTCAAGCGGGACTAAAATTAAATCGCATTATTCCGACTCAAGAGGATATTTGCATTATTGAATGCGTTAAAAAATAATAGAATAGAAAACGGGTTTATTCAAGAAACCCGTTTTCTATTAGTTAAGTTTAGATATAGGTAGCCCAAGATTTTGCCCAGGCAAGAATTTCATGAACTCGATCGAGGGTTGAAGATTCACAGTAGAGACGCAAAACCGGTTCTGTGCCACTAAAGCGAATTAACAACCAACTGCCATCTTCTAAACGGAATTTATAACCGTCCATAGGATTACAATCAGTCACTTGTTTACCGGCAATTTCCCTTAAGGGTTCCTTATCCAAAGCAGTAATTAACTGATTGCGAGCTTCCATATTAGCTAGGGGTAAATCTATGCGATCATACTGAGAATGAAAACCAGTTTTATCCTGTAATTGCGCGTAAAGATCGCTTAAATCTTGGCCCGATTCTACCACCGCTTCCAAAACGTATAAAGCTGATAATAAAGCATCCCGTTCGGGAATGTGAGTACCATAACCGACACCTCCCGATTCTTCCCCACCAATTAACACAGGAGTGGTCAACATTCGATCGGCGATATACTTATAACCGATCGGGGTTTCAAAGACCGATAAACCGTATAAACTGGCTAATTTGGGGATTAAATCGGAACCGCTCACCGTTTTCACAATTTCCCCTCTCATTCCCTTTTTGCCGGCTAAATGCTCGATTAAAATCGGGATGAGATTTTGGGTGCTTAAAAAATTCCCCCGACCATCGATCGCCGCCACTCGATCGCTATCGCCATCGAAGACCAAACCTACTCGCAAAGGGGCTAAATTTGCGCTGTGAGCCAGTTTATCGATGATTTCCCTCAAATTTCTCGGTAAAGGTTCTGGAGAGCCGCCACCGAACAAAGGATCGCGATTGCCGCGTAATTCCGTGATCCCCACCCCCAAAAGACGCTCTAAACCGGTAGCCGCCGCACCGTGCATGACATCGGAATAAACTTTTAGTTGTCCCGATTTGATCGCCTCGGCAATAGCGGCAATATTAACTTTTTGGCGTAAACCCTGACAATAACTTGACCATGGCTCAAAAGTGCTTAATTTACCCGCAGCTGCGTTAAATTGCGGCGGATTAGACAATAAAGCTTCAATTTGTTGGGTAATTTCTGGCGAGACAGAACCACCAAAATAACCTTTTACCTTCAAACCGAGATATTTAGCCGGGTTATGACTGGCGGTTAACACGATCGCACCGAGAGCATTTTCTGATCGAGCTGCCCAACTAAAAGCGGGAGTGGGAGCGTAGGATTGGGAGAGAAGCACATCAAAACCGGCTTTTTGAAGCGATTCCGCCGCAGTTTGAGCAAAATCCTCCGCCATAAACCGCCGATCATAGCCGACGATCATCGTCCGCGAACCTGTGATCTGACCATAATTATCCGCTAAAACCTGAGCCGCCAAGGGAGCGAGCAGAGCGACTCGATCGAAAGTAAAATCGGCGGCGATAATCCCGCGCCAGCCATCGGTTCCAAATTTAATCGGGTTCACGGTGGTCATGATTTACGAACTACCCCTAAAATATCCATTTTCTCAATACTGTAACCCGCTCCGTACTCCTTGGCCATAGGGAATAGGGGAATGGGGCAATGGGGGGATAGGGGAATGGGGGAATTTCAACTAAAACCCTAAAACCCCAACACCCCACACCCCACACCCTAAAACCCCAACACCTTTTCAGGTTTCCCGATCATCGGTTTTTGCGGCCGAATCGAGCGCGCCAACTTCACTGGCTAATAATTTTTCCATTAACATTTGTAACTTCATCCTTTCTATATAGGGCCATCCCCCGGTTTCCTCGATATCCCGGAGTAATCCGTATAAGTCCTTACGGGTATTGGGTAAAGATGGCTCGAACATCTGCTCGCGAATTTGCCGATGTAAATTTTCTAAAGTTCGCAGCAACATTAACAAACCGTTACAATCTCCCTGCTGTTCTTGGGCGATCGCTGTCACCGTCGTTACAAGGGAATGCAGTTGGCTATCTAATTGGCTGTTATCTCCCGGCAATGGACTATTCATGTTCCTATCTGAAAACAGTCACACCAATCATATCAGTCATCAGCTATGAGTTACTTAGAGCCTCCTGACTTGAAAGAGGGTGTGGGGTGTGGGGTGTGGGGTGTGGGGAAGTGGGGAAGTGGGGAAGTGGGGAGAACAAAGCTGCCTCTTGCCTCTTGCCTCTTGCCTCCTGCCTCTTGCCTCCTGTCTGCCGTCTCCTATCTCCCATCTTCTCAATGGTCACTGATCTTTGATAAACTGGGTTTCGGTGAATTGGCCCGACCGATTCGATAATTCATCAGGCTATGGATCAAGGGTAGTAATTGTAAAGATTGACAAAGAGAGGTTGACATAGATGAGATTTCGTGCATTGTTAGTTGCCTTTTTAGCCTTGTGCTTAGGGGTGTTGACAGCTTGTAGCGACGCGCCTAGTGCCGTCCTGAATAGAAACGAGCTAACCTATGATGAAATTTTAAACACGGGATTAGCTAACAAATGTCCGCAGATTTCCGAGTTCACCCGGGGTACTCTCCCCTTAGAACGCGGCGAAAGTTATGTGGTGACAGATTTATGCTTAGAACCCCAAGAATATTTTGTCAAGGGTGAACCTGTTAATAAGCGGGAAGCAGCCACCTTTATACCGGGTAAACTCTTAACCAGAGATACCACCAGTTTAGAACAGATGACAGCGAGTTTAACCGTAGGCGAAGACGGTGTTTTAACCCTCAAGGAAGAAGACGGTATCGATTTCCAACCCGTTACCGTACAATTACCTGGAGGTGAAAGAGTTCCCTTGTTCTTTACCATCAAAGGTTTCACCGGCAAAACCGAAGCCGGCTTTAACTCGATTAACAGTTCCACCGATTTTGAAGGCGACTTTAAAGTTCCCTCCTATCGTGGTGCTGGTTTCTTAGATCCCAAAGGTCGGGGTGTGGTGACGGGTTATGATAACGCTGTCGCTTTACCCGCTAGTGCTGATAGTCAAGATTTCCAGCGCGCTAACGTCAAAGCGACGGAACTGGGTAAAGGTACTATGTCTTTACAGGTAACTAAAGTTGACGCTTCTACCGGCGAGTTTGCTGGTGTTTTTGAAAGTGAACAGCCTTCCGACACCGATTTAGGGGCAAAAGATGCTGAAGAAGTGAAAATTCGCGGCATTTTCTACGGTCGTCTCGAAGCTCGTGCCTAATTAATAAATTCAGAATTTCTGGAAATTAAGGCGAATTTCTCCCTAGAGAAGTTCGCTTTTTTTCGGCTCTCTTGGGGTTATCGAAAAAATCGGGTCTAAAACCTCGCCTTTTAAGGCGAAAAGTTTTTGGAGCGGGGCATAAATCCCCGTTACAAAAACGGCCTCCTGCCCCCTGCCTTCGTTAACATAAAATTTGACAAAAAGAGAAAAGTGTGCAAGATGGCTCAAGGGGGTTCTATGGGGGAACTAATTTGATGAAATAGTTTCCAAGTCTCGCCGATATCATGTAAGGGATGTTCTTTGATTCTTTCTACTGCACTTTTGGCTTGGGCAGCAATTAAATCTGAAGGTTGAAAGTGGGGCGAGGACAATTAACCATATTTGCCATTATTTTTGAAAAATGTTATTGATTATTATCAACAAAAATATCAAGTTCGACTTCTGTAAAACTTAACTAAAAAAGCCTATTTCCTTGACTTTAAGATAATTTTTTAGCCAGACTGACCGACCGATTCTGTTTCTGAGAAGATATTTATAACATTTCTTATATAGCAATTCCATTTGATACGTAAATAGAGCTTGCTATGGTAAAATAAAAACGTTCTGCTAAGAAATGAAAGAAAAAAGCAAATGGAAACCAATCAAAATGAAAGAGAAAGACAAATAGAGCGTTTAATCAATTTTATAAACAGTAATGGAGACTCGCGAGAGATGAAGAGAGCCTTAGCAGTAAAATTGGCTCTACAGGGTTATGCCTACAAAGCGATATAAAATATACTAAATGTATCTCAAGGTTATGTAAGTAAATGGAAAAAAAGATTTATTAAACAAGGAATACAAGGACTAATACTAGGTTACAAAGGAGCCAAAAAAAAGCTGACTAAAGAGGAAGAAGAAGAGACAATAAAATGGTTATTATGCCTAGAAGATTGGGATTTATCAGAACTAGAAATCTATTTAATAGAAGAGTATGATGTAGTATTTGAATCAAAAGAAAGTTACTATAATATTTACAGAAAAGCGAAGATAACTAGACAGAAAGCTGAAAAAGTAAACCCAAGAAAAGATGAAGAAAAAGTCAAACAAAGAAATGAATAAATTAAGCAAATTCTCGAAGAGCATAGAGAGGAGATAGAGTCGGGAAAACTTATGGTATATGCGATAGACGAATGCCATCTAATGGGGGAAGATATCGTAGGTGAAGCCTGGGGTAAGTCAAAAGAGCGAGTCGAAATACCAATTAATAATTATAAAGATAGACAAACTTATTATGGTGCATTAAACTTGTTAGAGCCAGATTTAATTTTAGAAAAATATACCAGAGGAAATGGAGAAAATACAGTCAAGTTTCTAGAAAGTTTACAAAGTAAAAATGCTGGAAAAAGATTGTTGATATTTTGGGATGGAGTTAGACATCATACAGGATAAAATATGAAGAATTTTTTGGGAGAGCAAAATGAAGGATTAGCAAAATCAGAATGGAAAATTACTTGTGAACTTTTTGCCCCTTATGCGCCAGAAGAAAATCCAGTTGAAGCAATTTGGTTTCAATTAAAAAATTTGCTCAGGAGGTTTTATCGTTTCGGCAAAAACTTTAAGATTATTAATTTTTTATTTGAATTTTTTGCCAAATATAATCTTTTCAAATTTCCTAACTTGAAAAGATTTGATGCCTTTTCACAACTCATTTAGGTTGGCTATAGGAATAAAGTAGGGCTGGCTGAATAATGGTAAAACCCTTTTAAAATAAGGCTTTTGACCTGTTAAAATCCGATGTTCATGCTGCGAAAATCGGATTGGGACCCTCAAAAACCTGGCATTATCCTTTTTTTAGTACATAAACTGGTACAAAAAGAGAGGGCAACAAAGCCTGAAACGACCGGCTACTGACTCCTGACTCCTAGCCCCACCAACAAACTTTTTCAGCAAACCCTAAATAATAGCTTAGGGACTTGCGTGGGAATAATATCCCAATCGATCGGAGGGCGCAAGCTTTGCGCCCCTACAGTAACGGATTTTGTCCACAATGTAGGGGCGAACTGCGTTCGCCCAAAAGGTACATTATCAAAGCGCAAGTCCCTT